>QKDC01000114.1 GCA_003246755.1 Gemmatimonadota bacterium
TCCGATGCGGATGTCGGCCTGAGCTACGTCACGAGTAGTGGCGCGACGATCAATGTCGTCTTTGGCCCACAGGCTGGGTTCTACTCAGGGATCTTCGGGATGTCGTGGGATAACATCCTCACCCTGGCAACAGCCACCACGGGTTACCGGCTCACCTTGCCGGCGGCCTACAATATCTACGGGTACGCGGACGATGCCTCCGCCCTTCCGGGGACGCCACCGTGGTCAACCACCGGTCTGAACTTCTCGGTGTTCGACACGTGGGGTGCACAGAGTCCGTTGTTCAACATCACGATCGCCGCGCCATTCCTGACGGCGACATCGTGGACCAACAACACGGCCAACCCGTGGGCCGGTGGGACCGGCACCTCGAACGAGGCCTTCACCACAATCCCGGGCGACGGCAGCAGTTGCGCCTGGACGTACGAGACGCCGACCAATAACCCGGCGATCCTGACCCGGATCTGGGCGGCGAACGATGACGGCAACGTGGGGCCGACGACGTACACCATCATCGGTGACGTCAACAGCCTTCCGATCTTGCAGACGGACAACGGTGTCACACGGGTGTATCGTCACAACATCACAAACGTGAACACCTGCGGCGCTCTGGGTATCAACCAGATCATGGCCCTCCAGAATAGCGTTGCCTGGGTCTACTAAGCCGTAACGCAGTACCTGAACGCAGGAAGCCCCGCCGAAAGGCGGGGCTTTTTGTTTGGGTCACCGTATTTCAGAGGCCTGAGGGAGGAAGGGGCGCTCTTCGCGGCCGACGGGCTCGTGCTCGTTTGGTTGGTTACCGGCGCTGTGGCTTGAACCAACGCCGCTCGCGCACCCCCTCCTCCCTCAAGCCTGCGGGGATCTTGCTGGCCCAAACACTTCAGCCCGAGTAGCCCGGCCGGCCCATTGCAGCGAACGTGAGCCGCTTGCCGAGCTCCACCCCGGGCTGATCGAACGGATTGACACCATACCAGGCTCCGGCGTAGCCCGTCGCGAGCTGGAAGAACATCAGGAGTTCACCAATCTCCTCAGCGTCCACTCGCGGGAGGGTGATCCGGACGCTCAATCGACCCACCTGGGCGAGGGCCTTCTCTGTGGCGTCCTGCTCCGCGCCCAACAACCCAGCGAGGGTCTTTCCGCCGAGGTACTCCAGGGCCTCAGGCTGACCGGACCGCGCAGGGATCAGGACGTCCTCGCCGTGGTCCTCCACGCGAACGAAGGTGATGACCTTGTCGTGAGGTCCTTCCATGAAGAGCTGGACCTGGCTGTGCTGATCGGTGGCCCCGATGGCACCGAGGGGAGTTGGTCCGGCGTGGATGATCTCTCCGTGGCGGTTCACACGCTTACCGAGACTCTCGGCCCAGAGTTGGCGAAACCACTCGGCCAATTCCCGCAGACCATCGCTGTAGGGCATGAGAACGTGTGTCCTCGCTCCAAGGCGCGTGTCGGCGGCCCAATGGAGCCCGGCATAGAGGGCCGCGGGATTGTCTCGTAAGCCCTCGTGAGCGGCCGCCTCGAGGGCACGGCGCGCTCCACGGAGAAGCGCGACGACATCGATCCCGACGAGCGCTGCGGGAAGAAGACCTACCGGAGAGAGGACACTGAAACGCCCGCCGACCCCAGGGGGGATTTCGAAGGCCGGAATGCCTTCATCGTCGGCGATGCGGCGGAGCGCACCTTCGACTGGGTCGGTGGTGAAGACGAGATGCTTGGGGGCCGCCTCGGGACCCACTGCCGTTTCGAGCCAATGGCGCACGACGAGATACTGCGCGAGGGTCTCCGCGGTGCCGCCCGACTTGCTCACCACATTGACCAGCACACGCCGAGGGTCGATCCGACGAAGGGCCGCGGAGACACTCACGGGATCGATGTTCTCGAGCACGGTGATTCTGGGGAAGTACTCGCGTGCTTCATCATCGAGTTCATTCCAGGCTCTTGGCCTCAGGGCATTGACGAGCGCTTTCGTGCCTAGCGCCGAGCCGCCAATGCCGAGAACCAAGACATGATCGAACGCTTGGCCGGCGGTGTCGGCGAAGGTGGTCAGACCGGCGATGGTCGCCTCCTGAAGCCCCAGATCGAGAAAACCGTACTCGCCCTCGAGACGGCGTAGGCGGATCTCATCCTGAATTTCATTGAACCGCTGGCTGAGTTCATCGAGGAGCGAACGCGGGAACCCGTGCTCACCGTCTAAGGCGTCCCGGAAGAGTCGCTCACAATCGAGGTTCATTCGGTCACCTCCATGACCACTCCATCGTAGGCGGGTTCAATACCGGAGGGAAGACGTTCGAGGAGTTCGGCGTGGCCGGTTTCGTGGGAGAGGTGCGTCAGAAAGGTCCGCTCCGCCCCGATCGCCGAGGCGACCTCCACGGCCTCTCCGATACTCTGATGTGTCGGGTGCGCTCGCCACCACAATGCGCTCATGACGAGATAGCGGACTCCGCGGAGCGCGGTGATGGCGGCGGATGGGACCGACTTTACGTCTGTGACGTAGGCGATCTCTCCCATGCGATACCCGAACACGGTCGAGTACCCGTGATCGAAACGGAGCGGGAGAACCTCGATACCCGCGACGCGCTGGGGGATGCCCGGGGCCATGGGATTGAGGGAGAGCCTTGGCTTCGACGTACCCTCCGGAACGGTCACGGCGTCGTCGAAGATGTAGCGGTAGGTGTCTCGCAAGTACGTCATCGTCGCTTCAGGCCCGTAGATCGGAAGCGGCTCGCCACGTCGTATGGAGAAGACCCGCAGGTCGTCGATCCCCGACGTGTGATCGGCGTGCTCGTGGGTGTAGAGGACGGCGTCAACCTGGTTGACAGCCGTTTTGAGGAGTTGAAGTCTGAGCTCAGGGGGC
>QKDC01000140.1 GCA_003246755.1 Gemmatimonadota bacterium
CCGCGACATTCAGTGCATCCACGGCCGCAGCTGCCTGATCGGCCGCCTCCCGTGGGTTGGCGGATGCCGAGGAGACCGCCTCACGCGCCTGACTCATGTGACGGCGAGCAACCGCGAGAGCGACTGCGATCTGAGGTGGCACCATGGCATTCTGTCCGCTCACTGCCCTGATCTGATCCGAGAGCTTCTGTGCGCTCTCCTCGACAGCCGCCTGATCTTGCCTGGTCCGGCCCAGCGAGGCCGCCCGCCTGAAGTCCTCCATGACGCCAAGCTGCTGCCGAACCAACCGAGCGGTTTCGCCCAGCGCCCGGTCGAGCGCGGCCATGACTTCCTGTTGCCAGGCCTCCTGTTGCCGCTGCCGTTGGGCCTGGGTTTCCCGACTGACCTCATTCATGGATGCTTCTGCACTCTCACCAATCGCGCGGGCCTGCTGCCGATCACCACTCTTCAATGCGGCCTCCGCAGCGCGCATCTGAGTAGCGGCCTTCTTGGCAGTCTTCGCGGCCGCTTCCAACGCCTGCGTCGCTTCGGCGAGATCCATGTGAGCTGCGACTCTCTCCAACCCGGATGCTACGGAGTCCGCACGCTCGGCGAGCGCCACCTCCATGGCCGCGGCGGCCGATGAATCAGCGCTTGGTGTGGCTCGGTTCCATTCTCTCTGAGCTTGAGATAATTCCTCTGATTCCTGCTGCAAACCACTGAGTTCGCCTTCGAGCGCCGCGCGTTCGAGGAGTTCCCGATTTCTTTCGAGGGCCTCCTGCATCTTGCCCTGGGCCTCAGCCAGACGGGCGAGTGCCTCGCGCATGGCTTCCGGGTCGAGATCACGCAATGCCTGTTGCAATGCGTCGAGTCGAGCCCGGAGCTCGGGAGACAGCGCATCGCGAAGTTGCTCGCGAATCTCCTCCAGACGACGGGCCAGGGTACTGTCACGCAGTCCACCGCTCTCAACGGCCTCACGGAGCGCATCGAGGGTGGCCTCGAGTTCTTCGGCCTGCTTCAGGATCTCGTCCTGCCTTTCCGCGATTTCCTCGGCCTGCTGTGCATCCTCGAACGCGAGCGAGGTCGGGGGACGGTCACCCTCGGTATCACTCGTGCGCTTGCGCTGAGAGGCGAGGGCCTCGGTCTCCCGCCGGAGTCGCGTACCGTCGGCAACGAGTGAGTCCAATCGCTCCTGAGCCTCCGCGGTGGCCGCCAACTGCTCCGATCGCTCGTCGGCCTGGGTCGGAACGATCAGGAGGAACTCCCGCGAGGTTCCCATCTGTCTGGAGGGGCTGTTGTCGAACGCCTGGATCCGGTACCGGACTGTGTCGCCGGCCACGAGTCCTCTCTCCGAGAGATCGAGGACGTGCGCGACGAGGACTCGAGGAGCCGTGCTCTCGGAAAGAGGAAGCACTTCCCGCCACGTGATTCCCGAATCGCGACCCGAATGGCGAACCACTAGTCCGGCTTCCACCACGCCATGGTCGTCACGGATGTCCACGACCAGCGGGAGGACGAGACCTGCGGACGCCAGGGTATCTGCCCCCGGAACGAGGACGTCGACCACCGGGATGCTGTCAGTGACGAGGATGACCTCGAGCCGCACCTCGTCACCCGCCAGCCGTCGACCATCGGCGGTCGTGATCCGCAGGACGTATTCACCCGACTCGGTCGGGCGAAAGGAACCCTCGAAATCTGCTCCCTTCACCCCGAGGGGTACCCGACCAGTATCTCGAGGGCCTTGCCATTCCACGTGGGCGAGGGGCACCGAACTCAGGCCTCGAGTCCGAACGACCGTCCCCGCCGGCAGGAGGACCGATTCACTGCCGACGGGGAGCGGTTCGTCCTCGAACCCGAGGTAGTCGGGATAGTCGGCGCTGAGTCTGAGGTCGCCAAGGAACGCCGGCAGACGAACCTGGATCCGGGTCGTATCGGTGGAGCGGCTCCCGCTCGAGAGACGAAGGTAGAGATCACTCTCGACGGGACCAAGCGAAATACGGGCTCGCCCGGCAGTATCGAGACGCACGGTCGTGGTCGACCACGGTTCACCTGGAGCCCTTCGCCAGAGTGTCGCGCTGCGTTGACCAATCGCCTGGAGTGAGACGTCGACGGTTCCACCGCGATCAACGACTGTGGGTCGCGCCACGAGCGTGATCGGCGTGAGCAACATCTCGATCGCAGCGAGCGGCCTCCAGAGGAGGGCCGCCGACCCACCAGTGGGGCGCGCGGCGACGAGCGCCGTGAGCCCCACGATCAGGCCACCGAGAAGCACCAGTACTCGCCGACGGAGTCGGACGGCCATCGTGTACACGGTCTCACCCCCGACCACAACCAACTCTTCCGCCCGCGCCACGTCGGCCGCGCCCCCGAGTTCGGTACTGGTGCCTGTGGCTTGCGTCTCCAGTAGCGCCAGCAGTGACCCACGCCGTACAACCCCCATCGCCTCCAGCCGTCCGGCCAAGGCCTGCCGACCGTAGCCACGCCCCAACCGCACCCAAAGAACCGTGACGGCAAGGACGGAAAGAACCACCACGGTCCACACGAGGATGACGGCAAAGCCACGACTCCCCAGCCCCATTCTGATCAGCCAGGCCCCCAGGGCGAACAGGCCTATCACCACGACGAGAACAGCGAGCGCACCCCCAATCCGATGGAGTCGCTTGAGCGGAAGAACAAGCCTATCGAGCGCCCCAGCGGTTCGGCTTCCGGGCGTCATGAGCCGTACCCGACAGCGTAGGCGAAGAGGTTCACCCCCATTCTGATGGCCGCTTCCCGAGTCGCCGGAGGATCGTCATGCACGCCGGGATCTTCCCACCCATCCCCAAGGTCGGATTCGTACGAGTAGAACACGACGAGTCTCCTGTCGAGAAATATCCCGAACCCCTGGGCTGGATTCCCGTCGTGCTCATGAATCTTGGGAAGACCTTTCGGGAAATCGTAGATCACCTTGTAGATCGGGTGATCGACGGGTACCTCGACCAGTGCCAGGCCTGGGAAGAGCCCTGACAGTTCTCGTCGCACAGACAGATCCATGCCGTAGTTGTCATCAATGTGCAGAAATCCCCCACGCCGGAGATACCGACGAAGAACCTCGCGGTCGAAGTCGCTCCACCGGACGTCGCCGTGTCCCGTCATGTAGAGGTACGGCATATCCCAGAGCCGGTCGTCACCGAGTGTGACCACCTCCTCCTTAACGGCCATGGGAAGCCCGGTCCGCACACCGATCTCACGCAAGAGATTCGGCAGACTCGATGGGTTGGCATACCAATCTCCGCCGCCATCGTAGTGCAGCCGACCGATGGTCATCACATCCTGGGCGGTCACCGACGATGCCCCACCCAGAATGACCGCGACAATCAGGAGGAGGGATCTTTTCGACATTCCATCACGAGTCGATAGGCCGCATTCCGAGGAATTCCATAGTCAGTCGTCATACGAGCCGTCGCTTCCTTGGTCGAGAGGCCACCCTCGAGCATCAGCCGGATGGCGGGTCTGAGTTCAGCTGCTTCCTGATCCTCTCCGGCTGCGACGGCTTCCGATTCCCTGCCCCCGGCAACGACCAGGGTGAACTCCCCGCGCAGATCCCTCTCCGCCCAATACGCGCGGTGCCCAGCCAGCGTGTCATCTCGGATTTCCTCGTGGAGTTTGGTCAACTCCCTGGCGACCACGACCCGGCGGTCTGCCCCCACCACCCTGTCCAGGTCCTCGAGCAAGGCCAATACGCGTGGTGGGGCCTCGAAGAGGACAACCGTCCATGGACTGGCCCCGACCTGATCGAGCAAGCGACGACGCTCGGCCCCTCGCCGAGGCAGGAACCCGAGAAACACGTATCGGTCGGCCGAGACCCCCGAGGCGGAAAGGGCCACGGCGACCGCCGATGGTCCAGGTATGGGGACGACGGTCGCACCCGCATCACGGGCCGAGGTGATCAGCACACTCCCGGGGTCGCTGATGCCTGGTGTTCCGGCATCTGTCACCAAGGCAAGGTCGGAGCCCTCTTCCAAGAGACCGACGAGCATTGCAACTCGTCCTGGGTCTGAGTGGGCATGGAAGCTCACGACGCGGGGATGAGAGCCAAGATGATGCAACAGTTGGCGGGTCCTCCGGGTGTCTTCCGCAGCAACGACCGGGACCTGGGAGAGGACCTCTTTGGCCCGCTCGCTCAGATCACCGAGGTGGCCAATCGGAGTGGCGACGACGAAGAGATTGCCCGGGGACATGTATGGAGCTTGGTGGGTTTGGCCGCAGGACGGAAGCTCTGGCCTGGGGGGGGGGCCTGAGGGGCGTCCGAGGACGCCCCCTCGACTGGCGCTAGAGGTGCTGCTGGATCTTGGCCTCAAGCATCTGCTTCGGAACGGCCCCAACGACCGTGTCCACATGCTTCCCGTCTTTGAAGAACAGGAGGCTGGGGATCGACCGCACGTTGAACCGCATGGGGACCTGCGGATTCGTGTCGACGTCGAGCTTGGCGATCGTCGCCCGTCCCGCGTACTCGACAGCCAATTGCTCGAGGATCGGAGCGATGGCGCGACAAGGTCCACACCACTCGGCCCAGAAATCGACCAATATCAGACCCGTACCCTGTTCCACGACCGTGCCGAAGTCACTATCAGTGGCCACTACCGTGTTTTTCGTTTCTTGCATCTCGCAACTCCTGGAACGTGGCCCGGCCACGTATGGGAAAGGTTAGAATTCAGTGGTGAGACGACCACCGTCTCACCTTAATTTCAACGCCAGGAGACCGCCTGTGGTTCCAGGAGCGACCCTCGCGCATGTCGGCATCGCGGTTACCAGCCTCGTGGAAGCTCTCGCCTTCTATCGCGAGGTGCTTCACGTCGAACCTGGACCGATCGAAGAGGCTGACGGGTCTACCCTCGTCTCACTCTCCCTAGGTACAACTTCCATTGAACTACTCGAGGCCACCGACCCGGATGGCCCCATCGCCAAATTCATCAGTCGCCGCGGCCCCGGCATTCATCACCTCTGTTACCGTGTTCCCGATCTCGACGTTGCCCTCGAGAGGTGTCGAAGCGAGGGTTATCGGCTCATCGACCCGATCCCTCGTCTCGGAGCGGGAGGTCACCGGATCGCTTTCATCCATCCCAAGTCCACCGCCGGCATCTTGATCGAGTTGACCGAGTGACCCGGGGGACCTCCCGAGAGCGGCGCACGTCACGATGGCGGGACGCGGTTTTCAGTCGCACACGGTTGACCGGGCGTCCCCGCAGCCGCGAGGTCGATCGCGTTCACGAGCCACTCACCGCTTCGTGTGCGCACGGTGGTAAACGACACTTGCCGACGGCAGGAGCTCCTGGTCAGGTTCACGGCCAACACGACCCGGTCGTCATTCCGTTCGAGGGTGGTGAGGATTTGCGCCGTACTGCCGGTCAGGAACGCGTGCATGATTTGAATGCGGCGCTCGTACCCTTCGGGGTTTCCCGTCACGGCCGCCGAACCCTGGCTGGTGCCCCAGAGTTCGGCCATTCGGGTCATATTACTGTCGGCGACAGCCTCCATGAATGCCGCGACGACGGAAGCAGGACCCCCATCAGGCGCGACATTTGCCGGGGCCGAGCCACCACAAGCCGCTGCCAAGGCCACCATCGGCACGATCAGTATTCGCATGAGTTCCTCGACCCGAAGCGGACGGGTCGAACCTAACCAGCGGTGGACGCGCGATCAATGACCGCTCTTCGATTGTACGTTAACATCGATCATGTGGCGACGGTCCGACAGGCACGTCGCACCGACGAACCCGATCCGGTCCATGCCGCCACGCTCTGTGAAGCTGCAGGAGCGGATGGTATCACGGCCCATCTCCGTGAGGATCGGCGCCACATCAACGACGATGACATCCTCCGTCTCGCGGAGGTGTGCACGACCGTCCTGAACATCGAACTCGCCACCGACCCCGGCATCGTCGATCTGGTCTGCGACCTGAGACCCCATCAGGCGACCCTCGTGCCCGAACGACGGGAGGAGATCACGACCGAAGGTGGACTCGACCTGAGTCGGAAGGATGGCCGCCTCGTGCAGACGATCGACCGGCTGCGAATGGCAGGTTGCCGAGTGAGTCTCTTCATCGATCCCACCGAAGACGCGGTGACCCGGGCCGCCCAGCTGGGGGTACCCGCCATCGAATTGCACACCGGACGCTGGGCCCATACGTGGCGGGGCGAGGAGGGACCGCAGGCCCTGGAGCAGTTGGTCGCGGCCGCCCGAGCAGCTCGCGAGGCGGGTCTCGCGGTCCACGCGGGCCATGGGTTGACCTACCTCAATGTGCAACCAGTTGCGACCATCGCAGAGATCGAGGAGTTGAACATCGGGCACAGTATCGTCAGCCGTTCCATCTTTACGGGTATCACGGAGGCCACTGCTACCATGGCCCGACTGATGCGAGAGGCACGATCGGGAACGAAGCCACCTGACCGGAAGGGAGATCACGAGTGACCGTAGGACGGTCGGAGTATTTCCGTCGGGAGGCTGGAGACTACCTCCGGGAACTCGAGCCGTTGCTGGGATCTGGATCGCCTCCGGTCGAGGCGCTCGTCAGACTCGCACGCGGCCTCCGGGGTGCCGCAATGCTCGCGGGGCACGCAACGCTTTCGCAGGCGGCGGGAGAGTTGGAGCGGGTGGTCAAGCGTCTGGCGGAGGGCACCATTACCTGGGGTGAAGTGGCCCCTGCCGTTCGCCAGGCCGTCGGTCGATTCCGCCAATTGGTTGGATCCCCGCAGCGCTGGGATCGTTCCAATGATGATGAGGCGACGCGGGTTGCCCGAGAGCTCCAGAGTGCGTTTGGAGCAGGAACGCCCGGCGGGTCTTCGACGTCCCACGGACGACCCCGGCAGGACGAGGCCGCGTCCTATGTGGCCCGGCAGGCCCGGGCCACCGCCGACGAAGTCGACCGTGCCGCGCGTGGGATCGCCACGAAGAACCCCGGGGTGGTCGAGCTCTTTGCCAACGCCCAGCGGTCGATGCAAACCCTTCGGGGATTAGCTGGCCTCGAAGAATTCTCACCGCTGCCGGAGCTCCTCGACGCGACAGACACCCTGTTGACCGAACTGCAGCGTACTCCGCGCACGGAGGAACGTGATGGAGACGTGTTGTCCCTGGGTGCTGCAGCGATCGAAACCATTTCCCGATCGGTTGCTGATGGCACCCCGCCCGTGGTCGACGACCCCCAGGTCACGAGTTTCACGGATGCCCTCTTTGCGAGACTGTCTCGCCATGTCATACCCATCGCTGACCTCCTCGACCCCCACGACCCCGAACCCGTTACGCCCTACGGCGGACGTGAGGGTCCCGGCCTGGTGTCGCCGCAAGAGCTCGTCGCGATGGGCGAGTCTCTTCTCAGGGCCGGACGTGAAATCCAACTGACCCGGACTCACGCCAGTCGTCGACTCCTCGCGGTGACCCACGCCCTTACCCTCCGGACCATGCGCGGAGGGTTGGGACGGCGACCGACCGGACGGTTCGTGGCAACGGCGGTAGCATGTCTCGAAGGCCGCGTGGGGATTCCCTTGGAGTCGGCAGGCTCCGTGCTCGAGCAAGCGGGCACTCTGCTCGCTTCATCCCACTCCGGAGCAGAGGGGATCACCGATCTCCAGAGGACCGAATCCGCCCTTGATGATCTGGCCGATCGACTCGCACCAGCGGTACCGAGCGACACGATGTCCGAGCATCGAGCGCCGATCGTGTCGATCGAGAGTTTGCTTTCGAGCGATCCTGTTCCCATCGAGAGTTTGATCCTGTCGGAGCCAATCCCGATCGGGGACTTGCTCGTCACAGACCCGGTCTCCATCGACACGCTCCTGGCCACGGACCCAACGCCGATCGCCGTCCTCGCCCCCGATCCGCAGCCGGATCGCACCCCGCTGGAACGAAGCCTCTCGACCTATTCTCGCCTGTTGCAGATGGAGGTGGTTCCCATCGAGCGTCTTCTCCTGCGTGGCCGCAGGGCACTCGAGCGAGCCAACCAACTCAGAGCCCAACTGGAGGGAGCGCTCCCGACGGCACAGCGGGACCGCGAACGCCTCGAGCCACTGTTTCAGGAACTCCTCGACCTCGTCCCCTTGGCTCTTGTCACAGACGACTGATCAGGGTCAACCGGTGGCTGCTTCCCGCCGGAGGTGGATCTCCATTGCCCTCGGCGTTGTGGTTTCCGTCCTACTCCTCTGGTGGGCCGGTCGCGGACTCGACCTGGCGACGGTTCTCACCCAGTTGCGTCGCCTCGATTCCCGGCTGGTTGTCCTCGCCGTTCTCATAGCAACCCTCACGTTCCCGCTCCGTCTCTTCCGCTGGCGCATACTGCTACGGTACCCCAACGGGGAGCCGATCGGTCACGGCCCAGGTTGGCACGCAATCGCTCTCGGGTTCATGTCGAACAATGTCCTCGCACTCAGGGCCGGGGAGCTCGTTCGCTCCTATGCGGCGTCACGACTCGCTCCGGTCAAGTTCTCCACTGCGCTGGCCTCGGTGGCGGTGGAACGGGTCTTCGACTCCATGACCGTGGTCGTCACCCTCATCGTCATCCTCCTTGCTGGAACGCTGCCAGCAGGGACCGTGGTGGGGGGCCTCCCGGTGGACCGCCTCGCCGGGCGCGTGGCCCTCATCGCTCTCGCCGCCCTGACCCTCGCCGCCATCGTGCTCTGGACCCCGTCCACTTTCCGACGTGTCATTCGGCGAATCGTCCCCTTCCCGAGAATTGCGGAAGGGCTGGTCCACATCCTCGACGGCATTCTGCAGGGAATCGGCGCGCTCAAGTCACCTCGATTGCTCCTGGCCGTGATCGGCTGGTCGGCAGTGATCTGGCTCGTGAATGGATTGAGCTTCCTGTTGATGTTCCGAGCCTCCGGCTTGTCGCTTGGGTTCTCGGCGGCCTTGCTGCTTCAGGCCGCCATCGTGTTCAGCATCGCCCTCCCCTCGAGCCCAGGGTTCGTGGGTGTCTTCGAGGCAGCCGTCGTGGCGTCGTTGGGGCTCTACGGGGTGCCGCAGGATCAGGCATTCGCGTACGCGATTACCTACCATGTCGCGACCTTCCTACCCATCACGCTGCTCGGATTCTACTCCTTGATTCGGACGCCGCTGCGCTGGGGGGAGCTCAAGGGAGGTCAACGCGCATGACCGACCAGCTCACCCTCCTCGCACCGGCGAAGGTCAATCTTTTCCTGCGCGTACTCGCCCGCGAGGCGTCAGGCTATCATAGCGTCGAGACCCTGCTTTGTCGGCTGAAGCTGGGGGATGAACTCACCGCCAGGCGTACGAGTGGACATGAGGTCACCCTACAGGTGGACGGTCCTGACACGGGACCGCCCGAAGAGAACCTCGTCACGCGAGCCGCACACCTCGTCCTCGAAGCGACGGGGAACACCTTCGGTGTCGCGTTGACCCTCACCAAGCGAACCCCTGTCGCGGCGGGTCTGGGCGGCGGGTCCTCGGATGGTGCGGCGGCACTTCAAGCCGTCAATGCACTCGCAGGGGGCGCGGTACCCCAACACGAGATTCTCCAGTTCGCTGCCCGACTCGGGGCGGATGTCCCGTTCTTCGTGGCAGGCGGCAGCCTCGCCCTTGCGTGGGGGCGCGGTGACCGGCTGATGGCCTTACCTCCTCTTCCCTCCGCGCCGATGCTCTTGCTTGCGCCCGGCATCGCCATCCCGACGGCCGACGCCTATGCATGGGTCGATGGGCACCGTGCCAACGCGCCGCGCCGCGGAGCCCTCGGCCTCGATCTCGCGAGTCTGTCCTCGTGGGGCAGCATCGGCCGAATGGCCGGGAACGACTTCGAGGCTGCCGTCTTCCATCGTCACCCCGGAGTCCGGGAGGCGTTTGAGGCGGTGGCCGGCACCGGCCCCTTGCTCTGCCGGATGACGGGGTCCGGCAGCACAATCGTGGGAGTTTTCCGCACGACAGGAGACCGAGACGATGCCGTGGCCCGGCTCGGCACCCGCTTCGGGACGGTCATCCCGACCGATTCAGCCTGACGTGATGCCGTCGTTTCGTTACTTTTCCCGCCACTGGCCCTTCGTCCAACGGCAGGACACCAGATTTTGGATCTGGGAATGGTGGTTCGAATCCACCAGGGCCAATCGGATCGGTTCCCCCAACCCCTCATACGCGCTAGCTTTACGCCCACGCCGGGACCCCTCTCAACCGGGCGGCTCGAGTTGACCGTCCGAGGCGATTCCGATTATTCTTGGGGGCTGTGGACATGAAGGCAACAGCGCTTCCGCGTGCGCCGTTTTTGATCATGAGCGGGACCGCCAACCATGCGCTGGCCGAAGAAGTTGCCAGTCATTTGGAGGTCTCGCTCTGCGCCGTGACACACCGGCGTTTTGCGGATGGAGAGTTGTTCGTCAAGGTGGACGAGAACGTCCGTGGGCGGGATGTCTTCATCATCCAGCCCACCAATCCACCGGCCGAGAACATCATCGAACTGTTGCTGATGATGGATGCCGCCAAGCGAGCGAGTGCGGCACGGATTACCGCGGTGATTCCGTACTTCGGGTACGCACGTCAGGACCGGAAGGATCAACCTCGTGTCGCCATCAGCGCGAAGCTGATGGCCAATCTCGTGTCGCTGGAGGCCG
>QKDC01000109.1 GCA_003246755.1 Gemmatimonadota bacterium
CCCATGGAGATACCGTAACTCGAGCCAAGGGCGGGTGAGGACTGGTTGAACGTGGTCCCGCCAAAGGTTGCCGATCCTGCTCCGGTGTAGTTGAAACCGCTGGAGAGTTGCAGTGAGGGAATGAACTGGCCGAGAGCGTTTCGCACGGCCCACTTCGCCGGGCCGGCATCGTTGAGCGCCTGCCGATAGCCGGGGCTGTTCACCCGGGCACGGGTAATGGCCTCTTGGAGACTGAGCCTCAGTCGTGGGGTTGGCCGTGTGATGTCGACGCGGATCGCGTCCTGGGCCGAACCGGTCGACGTGGCGGCAACAAGAAGGAAGATCGCGGCGCGAAGCTTCATTTCGCGAGTCCTGAGGTGGAGGTTAACTATTGGTGGCTCTGCCGCTTATACGCGCATGGGCATCGTAAAGTTTCATCTTGAGACGCCCGGCACAACCCAATGATGCTCTTCAACTTAACTGCGGGAAGCAGAGCACTGGCAGCGCCTCGAGGATGAAACTGTAGAGTGCACTCCCCAGGCGGACGTCTCCCTGGACGCGGGTGGGCGAGGTCTGGTCCACGAGTTCCGGTCGTAGGTGGAGAATCAGGAGGGTCTCCAGCTCTCCGGTCCGAGCCGATGGTTTTCCCATGACCGGTGTAAAATCGAGGCTGAAGATGTCGACCAGGCGGACTGAACCGGCGGTGCGAATGGTACTGAGCGCTTCCTGGTGGGGTTCCGCGGCGTGGGCGGTGAGCACCGCAATATCGGTCACGCCTGCGACTTCCTCCCAGTCGGCGATAAGTTCGTTCATGACTCGATGGAGCGCCTTTCGGCTCACCGTGGCCACCCCAGCCTCGTCTCGGCGGCCGCGGCCTTTGACTCCGAAGGGGATGCAGGGGGAACGCACGACGCCGATCGCGGCGGAAAGGTCATCGGCGAGGTGGTCGAGAATGATCGTATCGGTGCCCAACGGCAGGTGCGGTCCCCGGATTTCGAGCGTTCCGGCGGGGATGATGAGTTTGCCCGAGTCAGCCAAGATCCGGCCGACGGTGACGGGAGTCATTTCCTCGAGTCGCAAAGGACGGGTCATCTGAACCGCCGCACCCAGTGGGGATGGTTCGGCCAGATCGCCATCATCGTCGCGGCGGTGGAGTGGCTCGGGGCTCCGAGTATTTTGTGGCTCGCCGTCCTTGTTGGCGGCACCCTCGTCTCGTTCCTCGGCGGGTCAAGCTCCCGCTCGTCAGGGCTCGTCATCCGGGTCTCGAGCATCGCTCTCCTTGCCATCGCCACACTGATGTCTCCGGTCGGCCGTCGCCTGGCTGATCCCTCTCCGTCCAAGATGGCCAGATCCAGGCGGGCTGCTGAAGTGGAACTCGAGCGCGCGCTCGATGCGATGCGGCTCCGCCTCGAAGCGCTCTCCCTGCGCGTGGCGACCTTGTCGCTCCAAAGCCCGGAGGATGCCTTCGGAACCCTTCACTCCTTCGTGCCGGAGGTCGATCCCAGTGTCGCCCTGGCCATTCTGGACCAGGCGGGTCGCACCGATGTCTGGGCCGGGGACCATCGTCTCATGCCATCGGCCTCCTCGGCCCCCATCGTGTTTTCGACCAATGCATACTACGAAGTATTGGAGGTGAGGCGCCAGCGGCAAGCAGGTGGGTATGCCGTGTCCTCCACGGTATTGGGCGCCGACAGCACCGTACCCTTCCCGGGCCGATCCCTTGAACACATCCTGCGAGATCGATTCGGTTTCGGTGTCGAATTCTCACGGCCTGAGGCCGCCGCGAGCGGGGGTATCGCCTGGCCGCGTGGGGATCCGGTGCTCGTTGCCAGGCCGATCTTGCCCGATCCCGACATCGTGAGTGTGGAGTGGACTCGGAGGGTGAGGCGGTTGAGTGGGGTTCTCGTCCTTCTCATCACGTTCCTGGTCGTGTTCACGGCGCCACGAGCCCGCGTCAGGTATGGCTTCCTCCTCCTGGCGCTTTGGGTGGTCGTCCGTGCCCCGCTCAATGACATCCTCGGTTGGCAGGCCGCCTTCGACCCAACCTCGTTCTTCTCCCCTCTGCTGGGTCCCTTCTCCCGCACGGCGGGCGCCCTTGCACTGTCCGGATCGGTGCTTTTCGCGGCAGCCGTGTGGCTGTGGCATCACCAAGGTCGGTGGAGGACCCTGCTGGTTCCCCTTTGTCTCCTGATCACCCTCGGGACACCGCTGATGTTGCGCGAGTTCGGTCGGGGAATCACCCCACCGTCGGAAGGGATCGGACTCGGTCTGTGGTGGACCTGGCACCTGGCTTTGCTGTTGCCGACCGCCGGAATTCTCACCGCGGTGGCAGCGATGATCAAACGGAATCGCCGCCTCGAACCCCGGGTCGTTCCTGCAGTTCTCGGCGGGCTGCTGGCGGTCCTCGTTGCCGCGCTCGGGCTGACCATCTTTGACGGCGGTCCTTCTTGGCCCGCCTGGTACTTGCTGCTGTGGGTCCCTCCCGTGTGGTTGGCGGTGTGGCCGGCAAGACGGGCGGTGTCCATCACGGTGCTCGCGTTCGTGTCGGGAGCCGGGGCATCGCTCATGACGTGGGGCGCTGCCCTGGCGGGAAGAACCGATGTGGCGGTTCGTGACCTCGACGGACTGGGACCGATCGTAGATCCCCTGGTCGAGCCGTTGCTGATGGAATTCGGGTCTGGATTGATGCTTGGCGGCGTCGCGGATAATCCGACCCAACTCTTCGGGCGGTGGCAGGCGAGCGCAGCGTCACGCCAACGCTATCCGGCCCGGCTGACCCTCTGGACAGAGGACTCGGTCGAGAACGCTGCCGGTGTTGGGGCCGAACAAGCACACCTCATCGGCGCGGTGAAACTCGACGCGCTTCGCGTCCCCGATTCCGTCGTGCTTCGGATCGCCAGCGCCTCCCTCGACCGCCGTGAACCGACGGTGACGCAGATCGCAGCCTTCCCAGGTGTCCACTACCTCCTGACCGTGCCCATGGAATCGCGTCGATTCATCACGGTCCTCGTCGGGCCACGAAGCGTACTCGTCGAGAGCGCCCCCCTGGGTCGCGTGTTGGGTACGGGGTTCGATCTCACCTCACTGTATCGCCTCTCACTTGCCCCGGTACCGGTCGGGAGGTTCGCGGTACCGGAGGGTCAGTGGCGGCGCGAGGGATGGACTCTCAGGATGTGGCGTTCGGTACCCTATGCCGACGGATTGAGAGAAACACACGCCCTGATTCCTCTTGGGACGCCTCCTTGGCTCTTTGTCCGAGGTGCGCTCTTGATCTTCCTCGATGTGGCGCTGATCGGTCTCCTGTGGCTCCTCGCGGAGCGCATCGTTGGCATTCCGAGACACGCCACGAACTGGCGGCGAGTGACACGGTCTTTTCGCACTCGACTCGCGGTTGCTCTCGCGGCGTGGTGCATCATTCCTGCGTCGCTTCTCGCAGGGCTCAGCACGATACAACTGCGATCCGAAGCTGGCCGCAGTCGTGAACTCGTGCTCCAGCGCGTCCTTCGCGATGCCCTTCCGACGGAAGGTTTCCTGGAGGAGACATCAGCATTGCACCTCCGCGAGCAAGCCGAACGAGTCGATGCCGATCTCGGTCTCTATCACCAGGGGGTGCTCACCGGTACCAGCGAACCCATCCTTCGTGACCTCGGTGTGTTCAGCCCGCTCCTCGACGCCTCAGCCTACCACGCCATTCACCTCGACGGCGATCAGACCGCGTTTCCGTCTGGGGGTCGAATGCGACAGTGGGTCCGTGCGAGCTATGCCACGGTTCCCGCACCGCGGGCCAGCATTCCGGCGGTCCTGGCGACCCTGGCCCCCGGCAACGATCGGGTCTTGCGCGAGCGGCAGCTAGACGTCGCAGCGCTCCTGTTGTTGGCCACCGTGCTGGGGATACTCGCTGCGATCGTCGGGGCTCGCCGCGCCTCTCTCGCCCTCAGCCGGCCCGTTACCGATCTGCGGCGCGCCGCCCTCGCCTTCGGTGCCGGTCACGATCCCGGGGTTTCGGGGGCGCGACAGCCCCCCGAGTTCGAGCCGGTGTTCGATGCCTTCGGGCGGATGGCGAGGGATGTGAGCGCGGCCCAAACCGCCCTGGAAACAGCGCGCCAACGGACGGACGCGGTCTTGGGCACGGTGACGACCGGGGTCGTTGCGGTGGCACCTGATGGGCAGATCCTCCTCGCCAATCGTCAGGCCGAAGAAGCCCTGGGGAGGCTCATGGTCCCGGGTGAGCCCTTCGCGGCGAGTCTGTCGCCCGACTGGGGAGTACTGTCTGAAGAGGTGTCCCGACGCCTGAAACAGGAAGGAATCGACGAGGGCGAAGTGGAGGTCCTCACTGGTGAGCGCCAATTCATGGTGCAGTTCGCGCCCCTCGGCTCGGCCATGGGTGGCCTCGTGCTAGCGGTGAACGACATCACGGAATCGACACGCGCTGCCCGGGTGCTTGCCTGGGGCGAGGTCGCGAGCCAGGTGGCCCACGCCATCAAGAACCCGCTGACGCCGGTTCGGCTCGGGATCCAGCATCTCCAGAGGGTCCGCGGCAGCCAGCCCTCGCAGCTCCCCTCGGCGCTCGACGAAACCGTGGGACGCCTACTCGCTGAGATCGATCGACTCGACGGGATTGCCAGGGCCTTTTCCCGGTTTGCCGCGCCAGGGACACCCAATCCCACCCTCGAATTGGTACGCCTGGCGGAGGTTGTTGGTGAGGCGGGGGCGCTCTATCAACTCGTGCCAGAAATCGACGTTGGCATCGAACTCCCGGCGAATGCCCGCGCAGCCTGCCGGGGAGACGAGTTGAAGGAGGTCCTCCTCAACCTGTTCGACAATGCCAGGAACGCCGGAGCGACGCACATAACGGTTCGTGGGTCGGGGGCGTATATCGAGGTAGTCGATGATGGGGCCGGCATCCCTCCCGAACTCCTGCCGAGGGTATTCGAGCCCCGATTCTCGAGTACGTCCAGCGGAGCCGGACTCGGTTTGGCGATCGTGCGACGTCTGGTGGAAGGGTGGGGCGGCACGGTGTCGATTACGAGCGAGGTCGGGTCCGGGACGACGGTCCACCTGAAGTTGGCGGAAGGAAACCCTTTGTGAGTTTGGAGGATGACGAACATGCGTAGACGATTTGGCGTGACCGCCCTATTGGCAGCGATGGTTTTGGCCGGTCCGGCAGTGGCGCAGCAACCAGGTGGCGGAGCTGGTGGTCGCGGTGGAATGCGCGGGATGATGGCGCCTCCCTCCGCCGATGAGCTCACTAAGGAGCTCAGCCTGGACGCCAAGCAGCAGGAGACCCTGATGGAGTTGTTGATGGTGCTCGAAGCGGACACCAAGGACGCGCGCCAATCCATGATGGAGAACATGCAGATGGTGCGCGACGGCAGTGTGACGATGGACGCCGTCCGGGAGGACAATCAGAAAGCGATGGTCACCCTGCGCGAGGCCAACGAGGTGTTCAACAAGAAGCTCAAGGCGATTCTGACGGATGAGCAGAAGACCGCCTACGACGCCTACCTGGCGAAACGTGCCGCGGCCAGGGGACAGGGCCGGCGGCCACCCCCGCGGCTGGGATAGGTTCTCCGCGGTCATTTTCGGCCCCCGGCGGTCAGCGGCCCACCTCCTGCACAGTAGGGGGTGGTGGCCCGGTCTCCGGGGGCCGAACCGTTTCGTCGATCGCCGAGGTGCTTGTGGACCTGATTCCGACCAATGTCGTTCCCATTCACGACCTTCTGACGGAAACCCTTGTCACGATTGAACCTGGGGGACCAGACCTCGACTACGGGCTGGCTCTGTTTCCCCGATCGGGACGGTTTGATGCCCCGGTGTTCGGAGTCGTCACCCGTGGCGGAGAGTCCACAACGCTCACTTATCGAATGCTACAGGCGCTCACCGGGACGCCGGTGTGGGTGTCTGGGAGGATGATCGGGAAGGTCAGAGAGGCGCAGATGTTCGGAGCGAGGGGTTCAACCCCGACCGGGCTGCTGGATCAGCCGGTGCTTCACATCGTGCTGACGTGCTGGGCAGGGTCGGATCCATCGGAGATGGAACGAACTGCGGGCCTCGACTCAACGCTCTATGCGGGTGACCTTCGTGCCCCATTGATCCTGCTGACGGAAGGCCGACCCGCCGGCTGGCCCCTATGAGGTTACCTGGCGGTACCCGCCAATCCGAGGATGAGCAGCAGGGCCCATTGCGGCCCCTTCCAGCCATCGTTGCCATCGTCGTACCGCTCGCTCAGGGAATGCGCTCCCGACCCTGATCCCCCCCCATCGATGGTGACCGCAGGAATCCCGAGACTCAGTGGGTAGTTGGAGTCGGTACTCGAAGCGCCGGGCACTGGAACGAATCCGAGCGACTCCGCGGCCGAGACGGCCATGCGGATGATGGGTGCGGTATTGGGGGGTGCGGAGGCAGGACGTTTTCCGATCTCCCTGATATCAACGACCAGGGGGACGTCGCTGTCGGGCCAACGGGCGCGTTCCGCTTCGAGTGCTCTTTGGACAACCATCCGGAAACTCCGGTCCAAGCGATCGAGTGCCTCCTGACTTTCGGAGCGCATGTCGACGTCCATGGCGGCTGCCATGGCGATCGAATTGACCGAAGTGCCGCCCTCGATGATCCCCACGTTGAAGGTGGTCTTGGGTGTCGCTGGGACGACGATATCAGCAAAGCCCGCAATCGCACGGCCGAGCGCGTGTATCGGACTCGGCATGCCGAACGCGCCAAAGCTATGACCGCCAGGCCCCTGGAAGGTCACCCGGTATCTGTGGCTGCCGACCCCCCGTGAGGTGAGACCGAGACCTGCGCCATCGACGGACACGAAGGCACTGAGTTCTCCGGCCGACTTGGCGTCGAACAGGTGCCGAACACCGCGGAGATCGCCGGGTCCCTCTTCACCAACGGTTCCGACGAAGACGATTGTCGCGTTGGTCTCGATCGGGTGTTGGGCGAGCGTCTTCGCAACCGCCAGCACCACGGCGAGCCCCCGGCAGTCGTCGCCGGCCCCCGGCCCGGCGATGGCTCCCCCATCGCGTGTGATGTGGATCTCGGTGGAGTCGGGGAAGACGGTGTCGAGATGGGCGGTAAGCGCGACCCGCCGACCACCCACCTTCCCCGGGCGTTCGCCGATGACGTTGCCGACACGATCGGTTCTCACCCGTTGAAGGCCGAGTGCACGGAACCGGTCTCTGAGCGCGATGCCACGTTTCGCCTCGCCGAACGGGGGTGCAGGGATGGCGCAGATCTCGGCCTGCTGATCCAGCGTCCATTCGTTGTTGTCGCGTAGGTCGGCGAGTGCGGAGGCAATCAGGGGCGAGTCCTGACGAGGGACCTGACCCAGGAGTGGTTGCGAAAGGGTGGAGACCAAGCCGAGAAGGACGAGAGCATTACGCACGTTGACAGACCTGATGGTGGAAGGGAGGGGGGTGCGGGTGCCCATCACAGTTTCGGAAGTTAGCGGGAGGCGAAGACGGGCGAGACAACCCCTCTCCCCTTCACGGTTCTCCAGGCTGATCACTCCCCCGTGGGCTTCAGCCACCGCACGACTAAGCACCAGGCCAATACCTGTTCCACGGCGTTTGGTTGTATAGAAGGGGACGAAGAGGTTTGCCGTCTCGACCAACCCCGGTCCGTCATCGATGACACGCACGTCCAATTCGCCGTCTCGTACCTCCCACGACACCCGGACACCCCCACCGGTCTCCAGGGCTGCATCCACGGCGTTGCTGAGAATGTTGATCATCAGTTGATCGAGTTGGTCGCTATCAGCGTCGATGCTGATGGGGGGTCCAGGCTCGATGACGATCGCCAGACGGGTTTCGAGATCCACCGCCCGCTGGATCCAGGCACCGACGTCCAATGGTTCAAGCCGGGGCGGTGGGAGTCGCGCGAGCCGGGCATACGATTGCATGAACCGGATAAGTGCCTGAGCGCGCGCACCGATGACGTCCAGGCCCTTGGCGAGATCGTCATCCCAGTCCTCCGGTCGGGGATCCCGGTCGAGTTGGGTCCGCAAGGCCTGCGACAGCGAACTGATCGGGGCGAGGGAGTTGTTGATCTCATGGCTCAGCACGCGCACCAGTCTCTGCCATGCCTGGCGCTCCTCCTCTCGCAGAGTGCGACTCAGGTCGGAGAGCACCACCAGGCGATGCTGGCGTCCTTCCTGTCGGAACTCGCCTCGGCGGAGTTCCCAGCGACCCCCGTCCAATGTGACGTCCATAACGCGAGGGGTTTCGCCCTCCAGGCACTCCGCAACACCCAGACTACGAGCGTGTCGCCCGAGCAGCCGGTCGATGGGGGCGCCCACGAGGCGAGCACCCGCATTGTTGATGAGACGGAGACGATCGTCGTCGTCGAACGCGAGGATGGCCACGTCGATCTCACCCATCACGGTGCGGAGGAGGGCCGTGGCCTCGACGGCACCGAGGCGCTGTTCGCGAAGGGTCTCGGTCAGTTGGTTCACTTCGAGGAGCGCAAGACCAAGCGCATCTTCCGGTCGTGCACTTCGGGCCCGAATCGAAAAGTCGCCCTCGGCCAGGGCCGCAATGAGATTCGAGAGGGTCTGCAGGGGACGCATGACGTGCTCCCGAATGGCGAAGCCGAAGCCGAGCCACCAGCAGACAATCAGGATCGTTGCCGTCCATTGCACGCGCGGCGAAGGGTCTCCCGTCCAGAGGAGTCCCATGGCGAGAAGGGTGGCCGGGAGACTACCGAGAAAGAACAGGCGGACAACGCGGTTCTCGTGCGTCATCTCACAGCCCGTAGCGATCCATGCGACGATAAAGTGCGCTGCGGCTCAAGCCGAGCACTTTCGCGGCTTCAGTTACGTTCCGACCACATCGTTCCAGGGTTTCCCGGATCAGCCGACGTTCGGCCTCTTCGATGGTCACGGCGTCCGACGACCCGACGCCACTCCCGGTCGTGGTCCGTCCTGGCATTCCCAGTCCGAGATCCTCGGACTCGACCGTGGTGCCTTGTGCCATCAGCACTGCCCGCTCGACGGCGTGATCGAGTTCCCGGACATTTCCTGGCCATGGGTGGTTCATCAGCGCGTCGATGGCTTCCGCGCTGAATCCCGTCAGCGACTTCCCGTAACGCCTGCCGTACTTGGCGAGGTAGCGCGCAGCATGCGGACCGATGTCTTCGCGCCGCTCTCTCAGCGGGGGAAGATGAATCTCCACCGTGTTCAGCCGGAAGAGCAGGTCTTCTCTAAACCGCCCCTCAGAGACCTCTCGGCCGATGTCGGCATTGGTAGCAGAGAGAATTCGAACGTCGGCCTTCCGGGTGCGTGAGGAGCCCACCGGTTCGAACTCTCCCGTCTGCAACACCCGGAGCAAAGTGGCCTGCATGGCGGGGGAAATACTGGCGATCTCGTCGAGGAACAGCGTACCGTGATCGGCGACCTGAAACCTGCCGGCGCGGTCTTGCTTGGCATCGGTAAATGCGCCGCGCACATGGCCGAAGAGTTCGCTTTCGAAGACTTGCTCCGACAACCCGCCCATGTTCACCGTGACGAAAGGTCGTTCTGCTCTGGGGGAGGAGGCATGAAGGCAACGGGCAACGACCTCCTTGCCGGTACCATGTTCCCCGGTGATGAGCACATTCGCATCCGAGGGACCCACTCGGGCCATGAGACGGAGCACCGGCTGCATGGCGGGTGAGTCGGCGATGAAGACCGGAGCGCCTTCATGTCGGAGCAAGCGATTCTCTGCTTCCAAGCCCCGACTGCGTCGTAAGGCCTGGGTAAACCGGATCTGGGTGTCGAGCGTGGTCAGAAGCCGAGCATTGTCCCACGGCTTCTCGACATAGTCGCGCGCCCCCTTCTGGATGGCCTCGACCGCTCCCTCGATGCTCCCCCAGGCGGTCATCACCACCACCGGGAGCGTGTCGTCCAGAGCCCGAATTTGGGAAAGCAGATCCAGGCCTTCTCTTCCCGATGTGGTATCTCTGCTGTAATTGAGATCCATCAGGACGAGGTCGAACTCCGATGTGCCGAGCGCCTCGAGGACGTGTTGGGGAGACGTGACCGTCTGAAGGGAGTAACCCTCCCCTTTGAGAAGGAGCCTGAGGGCCTCGAGGACGTCCGACTGGTCATCCGCAACCAGAATGCGCGAAGTCTTCATGATGGGAAAGAAATACTACCCCATGGCGCTCGTGCTGGTAGGCCCCGCACCCAAGGGGGTTCCAAGGAGTCCATCGCCGATGACGAAACGCAGGGCTCCGGCGGACGGGCTATTCGAAGCGCAGCGCCTCGACGGGATCGACCCGTGCGGCACGTCGCGCCGGGACGAAGGAGGCCAACACGGCCACAGCGATGAGGATGAGCGGTACGAGGGTGAACGTGAGCGGGTCGTGTGGCTCGACCCCGAACAGGAAGCCCCCCACGACGGTGGCCAAGAGCCAGGAGGCGATGCCTCCGACGATGACTCCGATGACCGCCAGACGCAGGCCTCGCCCCATGACGTGGAGGGTGACCTGTGAGGGAGGTGCGCCAAGCGCCAGCCGAACCCCGAACTCACGAGTGCGGCGCGCCACGACATAGGCCAAGACGCCGTAGAGTCCGATGGCCGCCAAACCCACGGCGAGCAGGCTAAAGAGACTCACAAGGGTCGCGATGACTCGGTATTGTCCCGTCTCGGTGGCGAGGATCTGATCGAGAGTCGTCACCGTCGACAGCACGAGGTTGGGGTCCAAGGCCCGGATCTCTCGTTCAACCTGGGGGTATGCCGCGAGAGCACTGGCGGACGTCTCGACCAAGAGGGAGAGGCGAGGCCGATTCAGCTGAAGAGGTGAGACATAGAGTTGCAGTTCGGGGGTTTCGCCGAGCTGATAGTAGGTCGCATCGCGGGCGACGCCGACAACCACAAACGTCCTCGCTCCAGCGCCGATCTCCCGCCCGAGAGGGTCTTCCTCGCCCCAGACTCGGCGAGCGAAGGCCTCATTGATCACCGCAACCCGTGTCGCCGTCTCATCGTCGCTCCATTGGAGGGCCCGTCCGGTCACGATCGGGATTTCCATCAGGTCGAAGTAGCCCGGGCTCACAACGTTTGCCCCGGTATCCAGTGACGATCCCAAGTCGGTTTGAGAACCAGCCGGCACGGGAAGCGTCGTTGACCACATTCCTCGAAATGGGAGCATTGCCGTCGACGCTGCGTTCGTTATCCCCGGGAGGCTGCGGATTCTTGGAAGGGCCTCACGAAGAAACTGACGGGTTTCAGTGTCCGAATACCCTGCGGCTCGAAGGTCGACCGTCACCGCGAGCCGATTCTCAGTTTCGAAGCCGACGTCAACCGCAGTGACGCGGTCGAGGCTTCGCAGAAACAAGGTCGCGCCACTGACGAGAAGCAGGGAGAGCGCCATTTGACCGATTACGAGGCCGCTTCTCAGACGCGATCGCCCGCTGGAACTCGTCGATGTCTTGAGTTCCTCAACGGTTTCGGGTCGCGACGCGAGGAGTGCCGGAGCCAGTCCGAAAAGGAAGACCGTTCCCAAGGCAATCGCCATGGTGGCCCCGAAGACGACCCAGTCGGGCCGGAATGTCACCCCATACTCCCCGGGTATCAGGCGAGCGGCAGCCCCTGCCGACCAATTGGCGATGAGGAACCCAAGCCCGCCGCTGAAGATGGCCAGAACGGTGCTCTCCAGGAGGAGCTGTGCGACCAACCGCCTGCGACTCGCGCCCAAAGCCAGGCGGACTCCGAATTCCTTGCCACGGGATGATGAGCGCGCTAGGAGAAGGATTGCGATGTTGGAACACGCCACGAGAAGGACCAAACCCACAGCCGTGCTCAGGAGCCTGAACAACTGTACGAGCCGCTGACGCACTACCGGGTGGAAGTGATAATCTGCCGAAACCAGGACCCCGGTGTTCGCATTCCAATCCGAGTATTCCCGCGCGAGTCGGTCGCCCAGTTGAGTGATCTGATCGCGTGCCGCTTCGAAACCGATTCCTGGCGCGATTCGCCCAATCCCATCGAGCCACAAGTCGACCTCGCCGGGGACACGGGCGAGCAGGTCCCCACCCGAGGGCATGACGGCTGGTTGCATGGTGAGCGGCACCCAGAGATCCGGGGTGGCCTCTCCGGGGCTGAGTCCGCGGAACCCAGCCGGGCCAACGCCGACGATTTCAAACGGGACCCCATTGATATCGAGTCGAGTACCGAGAACCCCGGGGTCCGCATTGAGGTGCCTCCGCCAGAACCCATCGCTGACGACCGTCACTGCACCCGCTCGCGGAACGCGGGCTTCCTCGGATCGGAACATCCGTCCCAGGGTCGCGGGAACCCCGAGCACCTCGAAATAGTTCCCGGACACCAGCCCGAGATCGGCCTGGGTGTTCCGTTCACCAACCCGAGTCATGACCGTCTGGGTTTCGCGCATGTAGGCGGCGAACCCAGACAGCACCGTGTTGTACTCCTGGTAGAAGAGATAGTCTGGATAGGAGAGGGATCCGGGAGAACCTTCTACGGTCCGATTCACCCTGACCAGCCGCGCGGGCTCCAGGACGTGTGGTGGAGGAGTGAGGAAGAGCGTGTTGACCAGGGTGAAGATGGTACTACTCGCGCCGATCCCCAGTCCGAGCACCACTACGACGATCGTGCTGAAGCCAGGGTACTTGATCAATTGGCGAAGCGCGAGTCGTAACTGGGTCATGGTCTAGCCCTCCTCGCTCAGCACCACCACGGGGTCGACGCGAGTCGCCCGTCGGGCGGGAAGGTAGGCGGCAAGGAGCGCTACACTCGCGAGCCCCGCCGAAACAATGGCGAAGACGACTGGATCGATGGGTGTCACCTCATACAGCAGCCCGCTCAACATTCTCGTCAGCGCGACCGATGCGACGAGACCGAGCATCACCCCCAAGGCGGTGAGGCGGAGCGCGCGCGTGGTGACCCATCGAATGACCTCGGCTGCTCCCGCCCCGAGGGCGATCCGAATCCCGATTTCACGTTGGCGGCGGGTCACGGCATAGGACATGACACCGAAGATGCCGAGGGCGGCAAGCGCCAATGCGGATGCGCCGAAGGCCGTCAACAGTCTGGTGATTGACGTGCTCTGTCCCATGGCGCGTTCCACGAGGTTATCCAACGGTTGAAGGCGGGAAACCGGTACACTCGGATCGAGTCTAGTGACCACCTCGCGAAGCGATCCGGCCGCCTGCGAGGGTGGGACCGAGGTCCTCAAAGCAATCCGGAGGCCCATGCCCCAACGGACACCCGTCTGTTCGAAGGGGACATAGACTTGAATCCGCGAGGGCTCGGTGAGTTCGTAGTGCCGGACATTGCGGGCGACACCAACCACGGTCCGATACACTGGAGTCGAGGCAGAATCGGTCTCGAAGGTGATCTGGTGGCCGAGTGGCTCCGCATCGGGCCAGAATCGCTCTGCCATGGTCTCGTCGATGATGGCAACGAGGTTCGAGCCCTGCCGGTCGCTGGAGGTGAACCCACGTCCGCGGATGATGGGAACACCGAGTGTCTCGAAGTACTCCGGCGAGACAACGTTGTAGAGCACCGACTGGGTCGTTTCCGGAGTCACGGGGACACCTTCCGGGTGGAGGCCCATCTCCCAGGACCGATCTTCGAGCGGCAGAAGTAAGGTCATGGCCGCCGAGCGGACTCCCGGGATGACCGCTGCCTCCCCTCGCAACTCGGAATAGAATCCCAGCCAACCTTCCCTGGTGGCGTTGCGTTCCTTGGAGATGGGAACTGACGCTGTGAGGACCGACTCGGGGTTGAACCCTTTGTCGACGTTCCGGAGCTTGTCCAGTGTACGCAGCATGAGACCGGAGGCGATCAGGAGCACCAGCGCGATGGCCACCTCACCGACCACGAGCGCCGACCGGAGTCGCTCCCGACCCTGGTCCGTGGTACGAGCCCCCGACTTGAGAGATCCCACGAGATCGGTTCGCGCCATGCGAAATGCAGGGACCAGCCCGAAGAGCACACCAGCGCCAAGGGCGACCCCGAGCGCGAACACCAGCGAGGTCCAACTCACCTTCACCTGGGCCAACAACAGGGCAGGGACTTGAGCCGGGAGCAGCCCCATCACGGCCTCGACCGATAGGTAGGCGACTCCGGCCCCCAACAGCCCGCCCATGATCGCGATGACGAACGCCTCGGCGAGCAGCAGAGAAACGACGTCCGTTTTGGCCGCTCCCAGCGCTCCCCGCACCGCGAGTTCGCGATACCGGTCTTCCCCTCTGGCTAACATCAGATTGCCAACGTTCGCCACCGCGATCAGGAGCACGAAAACGACGGCTCCCATCAGAAGGTTGAGCGGGGTCTTCACGTCGCCAACGATGAACTCGCTCAAGGTTCGCAGCTCGGGGAGGGCGGTGTCGTCGCCGGCTTCTGCCCGAACCTCTTGGCCGACCCGAGCCATGTCCTCTCGTGCGGTCTCCAGGCTGACCCCGGATGCGAGACGGCCAAAACCCCTCGTGCCGAAACTGCTACTTCGGACATCCCAGGGGAGGTTGGGAAGGGTTCCCATGGGTACGTAGAGATCCATCGAAGCCTGCGGAAACCCGACATCCGGGGGGAGAACTCCGACGATGGTGTATACCTGATCGTCCAACACGAGACTCTGCCCCAGCACATCGGTCTGTCCACCGAAGTGCTGCTGCCAGAAGCCGTGACTGATGACTGTGACGAAGGGGGCGCCTTCGTGGTCGGGGAGTTCTTCGGGTGTGAGGAGCCGGCCCAGGTGGGGACGGAGCCCCAGAGTTCCAAAGGGATCGCCGACGGCAGCCAAGGCATAGATGGCCTGAGCCGGTCCCCGACCGGTCAGGGTCATCCCCCAATCTGCTCCTGCGGCGAAGGATTCGAAGACCCGATTCTTGTCTCGCCAGTCACGATAATTCGGCAGGGAGAGCGAGATCGGGAAACCGGTGTGCGCCCTGACGTCGATGGTGACCAATCGGTCGGCGTCCCTGAAGGGCAGGGGTTGGAGAATCACTCCATTGAACACCGTGAACATCGTCGTGTTCGCCGCGATGGCGAGACCGATGGTGCCGATGGCGACGGCAGCATAGGTCGGTCGCCGCCGGAGAGCCCGCACAGCGTACCGGAAGTTCTTCAGGCTGAACCTCATGGCCACTCCGATTATGTGGAGGAGACCGGCACGCGGGCCGGGTCGGCGATCCATCCGTCGAGAAGCTGGATCGTGCGGTTGCCGTAGGCCGCCCACTCTTCGTTGTGGGTGACCTGGATGATCGTGGTGCCCTCCTGGTTCAAGCGTTTGAGGAGGTCCATGATCATCCGCCCGTGCGTGGTGTGCAGGCTGCCTGTCGGTTCGTCCGCGAGGATGACTTTGGGATTCCCGACAACGGCTCGGGCCACGGCCACGAGCTGCTGTTGGCCACCGGAGAGCTGGCTGGGGTAGAGATCCTTCTTCCCGACGATTTGGAATCGATCGAGGGTGTCGGCGACGATCGCTTCGCGCTCACGTCGCGGAACGTCTCGGTATGACAAGGGCAGGTCGAGGTTCTCAGCCACGGTGAGATCGTCGATCAGGTGGTATTGCTGGAACACGAAGCCGATGTACTGCTTGTTGAGCGCTGCCCGATCCTTGGGTTTGAGGTCATGAACCGATTGATCGAGGAGGAAGTAATCCCCGGTGTACTCGTTGTCGAGCATCCCCAGGATACTGAGGAGGGTCGACTTCCCCGCACCCGATGGCCCCATGATGGTGATGAACTCACCGTTCTGAATGTCCAGGTCGACCTGGCGCAGGACGTAAACCCGTCCGGTGCCCACCGGATACGACTTTTCAACTCCGCGGAGACGGATCACGGGAGTCTCAGTTGTCCTGCACGACCTGACCGTCGAAGAGATGCACTTCGCGGTCGGCGTGTTCGGCGTACCGCGGGTCGTGAGTCACCATGCAGATCGTGGAACCGTCCTTGTGAAGCTCCTTCAGGAGGTCCATGACCGCTCCGCCGTTCTTCGAGTCGAGGTTTCCAGTCGGCTCGTCGGCGAGGAGGATGGCTGGTTTGCCGGCGATGGCCCGCGCGACCGCAACCCGCTGTTGCTGACCCCCGGACAGCTGCGAAGGATAGTGCTTGGTGCGGTGTGCCATGCCGACGCGTTCGAGAGCCTCCATGACACGCTCTCTGCGCTCGGCGGTGGGCATCTTCCTGTAGGTCAGTGGCAGTTCCACGTTCTCGAAGACCGTAAGATCCCCGATCAGATTGAAGGCCTGGAAAATGAACCCGATCTGTCGGTTGCGGACGTAGGCTTGCTGGGCCGGAGTGAGATTGGCAACCGATTCCCCCGCGAGCGTGTAGCTGCCTGCACTCGGCGTGTCGAGGAGTCCGATGATGGAAAGCAGAGTGGTCTTGCCGCATCCCGATGGGCCGGCAATGGCGACGTAGTCACCTTCGTTGATGTTGAGATGGATCTCTGACAACGCGTGTGTCTCGACCTCATCGGTCAGGAACACTTTCTTGATGCCGTCGAGCTTGATCAGCGTTTCTCCGTTGCTGCTTGCCATCGTTGCGTCTCCACGCAGGGGTGAGGCGACATTCCGCCGCCAGAGTGGGCTATTTGATCTTGACGCGATCGAACCGGTCCCATTGGGACATGTCGTTGAGGATCACCACGTCGCCCTCGGCGAGGCCGTCGACGACCTGAATCGTGTTCACCGAACTCCGACCCAAACGAATGGTGACGCGTTCGGCGTAGTCGGAACCCTTCACCATACGGAAGAGCCCGACTGTCGTTTCGGCCTGCCCGAACGCGGGCCGCCCGACGTAGAGGACGTTCTCCAGCCGCTCGATTTCGATCGTGCCGTCCACCGAGAGGTCGGGTCGTGCGCCCAACGGAAGGTCTCCTTCCAGGGCGACGTCCATTGCGACGGAGGCATTTTCGACCGCCGGATCGATCCGGGCAATGCGGCCGGGGATGGTATCCCGTCGCGTGTCAATCATCACTTTCTGCCCGATGACGACGTCGCGCGCCTGCACCTGTGGGACTCTGAGCACAGCCTTCAGTCGCTCCGGTTTCACCACCCGTGCCAACGTCTGACCGGGCAGGACGTACTGACCCTCTTCGAGCGCCATGTCCTGCAACACCCCGTCGGTTCCCGCCACGACACGCATCGATGCGATGCGTTCCCGCTGGAAGGCAACGATGGCCGTGAGACTCTTGACCTGACCTTCCTGGACCTGGAGTTGTGGTTCGATGGAGGCCTTCAAGACCTCGAGGCCTTTCTCCTCCAAGGCCATGCGGGTTCGGTACTCTTCCGCCCGTTCCTTCGCCCCCTCAGCCTCGCTCTCCGAGACCAGGTTCTTCTTGACGAGTTCCTGGGCCACTCGCGCGTTTCGTTCCGCCTCCAGGTAGAGCGTGCGAGTATTCGCGACCACGCCTTCCTGTGCCAGGCGTTGGGTTTCGAGAGAGGTCCGCAGGGTGACCAAACCGGACTGTGCGGCGGAGAGTTGTCGTTCGGCTTCGAGGAGTTCGAGCTGGACGTCGGGGTTGCTGAGTTCGAGCAGCACGGTCGTCGCCTCGACGCGAGTGCCGGGTTGGACCAGTTTCCGCTCAACCCGACCGGCGGTGATGGCCGGAACGAAGCGGATGTTCTCCGGCACCAGAGTTCCAGGGGCTCTGACTTCGCGGACGAGCGTTCCGTATCGGACACTATCGACAAGCACCAGCGCCCTATCGACCGTTGGAGCTGCAGGCCCGAGACGGCTCACGCCCCAGGAGACGAGCGCCAAGGCGCCGACGCCGATTCCGGCATAGATGAACCTGCTTCGCTTCTTTGGTGCCGCGCGTGGTATGTCCAAAGGTCAGTCTCCTTGTCCTTGTTTCTAATGGAAACGTCGTGCCAAGGAGCCGGAAATCGTATAAGACAAACTAAGGCAACATGTTAGATGAAGTGGGGTTGGTCTGGCGGTGGGTTTTGAGCGTTCGGCCATGGGATTCCAATCCCAGAATCGAACACTTGGACGGTCGCAGCCCCGGAGTGGACCTCCTCAACTCGGCTTGGTGGCCTCTTTCATCTCACGGACGAACTGTCCAACCGCCTCGACCATTTGACCCTTGCGGCCCGCAGAGCTGGCGATATGAGAAACAACGGCCGAACCGCTGATGGCACCCGCCGCCCCCATTTCGAGCGCCGCGCGAACATGAGCGGGTTTGGAGATCCCGAAACCGAGCAGCGGTGGGGCGGAGCCGAGTCTTTGCAGTTGGGCGATGAGCAGGTGGCTGGTGTCCCGCAGGCGCTCATCCGTGCCGGTGACCCCAGGGCGAGTGACCACATATACGTAGCCTTCACTGCTCGAGGCCACCGAAGTCAGTGTGGCTTCATCGGCATTGGGTGGTGCGATCAGGACAGGTGCGATCCCAGTCTCTCGAGCGGCTTCCGCGAGTTGCGCAGACTCGAGGACCGGAGCATCGGCCACCAGCACGCTATCGGCACCCGCGTGCGAGGCCTTGACGTAGAAGTCGGCGATGCCGCGACGGAAGAGAAGGTTGGCATAGACCAGCATCCCAATCGGAGTGTCTGGGAAGTCCGTCCTCACGGCGGTAACGATCTCCCAACAGTCCGCGATAGCGACGCCACCCGCGAGCGCCCGTGTGGAAGCGGCCTGAATGACAGGACCATCCGCGACGGGATCGGAGAAGGGCAGACCGAGTTCCAGTGCATCGGCGCCGCCCCGAACCAGGGCCCTGACCAAATCGAGACTGGTCTCCGGGTCGGGGTCACCAAGGACAACAAATGGGACGAAGGCACCTTCGCCCTTGGACCGAAGACGGGCGAACAAGGCATCGTAGGACGCGCGGCCCCGATCGCTCACGACGCACCCCCGGTTCGTGGCAAATGCAGATTCACGGTACCCAGGTCCTTATCGCCCCGACCTGAGAGGTTGACGACGAGGTGCAGTGGCTTCGATGATGCGCGCACGAGCCGCAAGGCTTCCGAGAGGGCGTGGGCCGACTCGAGCGCAGGCAGAATGCCCTCCGCCTTCGCCAATGTGGAGAACGCCTGCAAGGCTTCGCCGTCCGTGCACGATACGTACTCCGCTCGCCCCGTCTCCTTGAGATATGCGTGCTCCGGTCCGACACCCGGATAGTCGAGTCCCGCCGAGAGGGAGTGACTCTCGAGCACCTGTCCGTCCTCGTCCTGCAGGATCGAACTAAAGGCTCCGTGGAGGACCCCAGGTGTTCCCTTGAGTAGGGTGGCGCCGTGTCGGGGTGTCTCCAATCCTTCTCCACCAGGTTCAACACCGATGAGTCGGACATTCTCGTCGTCGAGGAAGTCGGAGAAGATCCCTATCGCGTTCGAACCTCCACCTACGCTGGCTATCACCGCATCGGGGAGACGGTTGTCGTTGGCGTCCCGAAATTGTTGGCGGGCTTCGCGGCCAATGACCCGCTGGAATTCGCGGACGATGAAGGGAAAGGGATGCGGACCGGCAACCGTTCCCAAGAGGTAGTGTGTCGTCTCGTAGGACGCCGCCCAGTCGCGGAGTGCCTCGTTGATCGCATCCTTGAGCGTACAGCCACCCTGGTTGACCGGTACGACTTCTGCCCCCATGAGTCGCATCCGGAAAACGTTCATCTCCTGGCGCTCGATGTCCTTGGTACCCATGTACACCTTGCACTCCATGCCGAGGACTGCCGCGGTCAGTGCCGTGGCGACCCCGTGCTGCCCCGCGCCGGTCTCCGCGATCAACCGGTGTTTTCCAATCCGCCGAGCCAGGAGCCCCTGTCCGAGTGCCTGATTGGTTTTGTGGGCGCCGCCATGGAGGAGGTCCTCGCGTTTGAGCCAGATCGACGATCCGGTGTCGGCGGTGAGGTTGCGGCAGCGATAGAGCGGTGTGGGCCGGCCAGCGTAGGTGGCGAGTAGCGATTCGAGTTCGGCGGTAAACTCCGGATCCACCCGTGCATCCAGGAAGGCAGCTTCGAATTCCTCGAGTGCGGGCACCAGAATCTCCGGCACGAAAGACCCGCCGAAGCGGCCGAAGTACCTTGGGAGTTTCATGACAGATCTTTCCTTCGCCTGCCCGCGCCTCTCCGAGCCTTGAAGAATGCGGCGATCAAACCCGCGTTCTTGATACCCGGCTCGTCTTCGACCCCAGAATTGACGTCGAGCGCGCCCGCACCGGTTGCTTCCGCCGCCCCGGCGTTGTCTGGTGTGAGCCCCCCGCTCAAGATGACACGGTCGAGATCCTGTCGACCCCGCAGCAGAGACCAATCGAAAGTGTTTCCGGTGCCGCCTCGCGTCTTCGCACTCCACGCATCGAGGAGCAGTCGATCTTCGCCGAACTCGCCCGCCGAGGGAATCCCATCTCGAACGCGAACCGCTTTCCACACTTCGCAGGATGTCGGTACAAGGGCCTTGATCGCGCGGACGACCTCCGGTGTCTCCTCTCCGTGCAGTTGGACGGCGTCCAACCCGAGTCGCCGGACCAACTCTCCGATGCGTGCCGGGGTTTCGTTGACGAACACGCCGACCCATCGGAGGGGAACGGTGTCCCGCAGGCGAGCGGCCTGTTCGACCACCACCGTGCGGGGAGACTCATTCGCGAAGATGAGGCCTCCATGGGTGGCACCGGCTTTCCAGGCCGCCAAGGCATCCTCGGCACGTGTGAGCCCGCACACTTTTGTCGTTCCGTAGACGAGTCGGCGCACCGCTCCAGCAAGGTCGCGCTCTTTCATCAGTGCCGTTCCAACGAGGAATGCATCCACCAACGGGCGGAGTTCCCTGACATCCTCATGATTGCGGATCCCGGACTCACACACGACGATCCGGTCGGCGGGAACTCGTGGGGCCAGTCGTTTCGTCACATCCCGATCGACCGCCAAGGTGCGCAGGTCACGATTATTGATCCCAATGACGGGTGCTTCGAGTGTGAGGGCGCGTTCGAGTTCGTCTTCCGAGTGTACCTCGGTGAGCGTCTCGATACCCGCCTCATCCGCCGCCGCCCGACACTCCGCGAACGATGCGTCGTCGAGAACCGAGAGCATGAGAAGCACCGCGTCCGCCCCTGCGACGCGTGCCTCGAACACTTGGTAGGGGTCCACGACGAAGTCCTTACAGAGCAGGGGGCAGTCTACCAATGCGCGTACCGTCCGGAGGTCGTCGTGCGAGCCATTGAAGAATGGGGCATTGGTGAGCACGGATACGGCATCCGCGACGGGCGCGTATGCATGGGCGACCTCCGTGAGATCGAGTGCGGGACGAATCTCCCCTCCTGAAGGAGATGAACGCTTGCACTCGAGAATGAACCCCGGGTGCGCTTGACTGAGGGCCGCGCTGAGACTCCGGTTGGAGGGTGTGGTCTCCTGGATCAACGTCGGCAGTGGCGTGACGGATCTCCGACGCGCCAGATCTTGCCGAGTCTGCTCCACGATCCGGTCAAGCACCTTGAGAAACCTTTACCCACCGGTCGAGTCGATCGGCACACCGTCCCGAGTCGATGGCATCGAGTGCAATCTCGACCCCGGCACCCAGTGTGTCGCTGAGACCGGCGATCCACGCGAGGGCTCCGGCGTTGACGGCCACCGCGGCTCGGTGCGCCGGTTCCACACCGTTTCCCCCGCCAAGCAAACCTCTCAGCCATTTGGCGTTGTGCGTGGGGTCGCCGCCACGGAGGGCGGCGATGTCATGCCTGGCCAGACCGGCCTCCTCCGGTGTGAACTCCAGTTCAGTGACCCGCCCGTCTTTCCAGAGCGCCGCCGTCGTCACGCCATGGAGGGCGATCTCATCGAGTCCTTCGCCATGGACCACGAGTGCCGCCTCACATCCCAGCAGCCCGAGGGTGACCGCGAGTGGGCGGCAGAGGGACGGATCGTAGACTCCCATCAGTTGCAGCACCGGGTGGCTCGGATTGGAGAGCGGCCCAAGCAAGTTGAAGATGGTTCGCGTGGCCAGCGTCTTCCTCACCGGCATCGCGTGGCGCACACCCGCGTGGTACTGCGGGGCGAAGAGGAAGCACACACCGACTTCGTCGAGGCACTGTCGTGCCACCTCAGGGGACGGGTCGAGCCTGACACCAACGGCCTCCAGCACGTCGGCCGAACCGCACTGTGAGGACACCGAACGGTTACCGTGCTTGGCCACCGGCAGTCCCATCTCCGCGGTCACGATGGCCACCGCCGTGGACACATTCACCGTTCCCGTGCCATCGCCGCCCGTTCCACACGTGTCGGCGTATCGATAATCCGGAGCGGGGAAGGGAAGCGCGGCAGCCCGAAGCGCCGAGGCGGCCCCGGCGATTTCCTCCGGGGTTTCACCACGCGCCTTGAGGGCACACACCAGACCCGACACCTCGATGTCGTTGTACTCCCCCGTCATGAGATGTCGGAAGATCTCCGTCATCTCTTCCCGGGTGAGGTTGCGTCTGCTCAGCGCATCGAGCACGGTCGCAATCCGCATGTCAGACTTCCCCGCCGAGTTTGGCCCACCGCATTACGCTTTCGATCAGCAGGCCCCCATGCGGGGTCAGCACCGATTCCGGGTGAAACTGGACTCCGAGAATGGGATGTTCGCGGTGCCGCACCGCCATGACGATGTCGTCGGTCGTGGCGATCGTCTCCAGGGAGTCGGGGACCTCGTAGCTCGCGAGAGAGTGATAGCGGCCGACGGTGAGTGGGGTCGGCATTCCCGAGAAGATGGACAATCCATGGTGATCGACCGTGGAACTCCGCCCGTGGAGAATCACGTCGGCACCGGTAACGACACCACCGAACGCTTCGATGATGGCCTGATGTCCCAGGCAGATGCCAAAGACGGGAACCCGGCCGGCGGCGGTCTGGATCAACTCGATACAGCAACCCGCCGAAGCCGGCCCACCGGGCCCCGGTGACAGGACAATCAGGCAAGGTCCGGGAGCCGCCTCGGCTCTCTCCAGGGCGTGTGCCGTCGGAATGGAGTTGCGCCAGACCTCGACGGAGGCCCCTCGCCGAGCGAACTCATCGACCAGGTTGAAGGTGAAGGAGTCGAAGTTGTCGATGAAAACGACATGGAGATCGGCCGGGGCGGTCATTGTGTCGCCCCTTCCCCGTGGATGGCGTCCAGGACAGCCGCGGCCTTGCGCCGGGTTTCGTCAGCCTCGCGCGCGGGATCGGAGTCGAGCACGACACCTGCTCCTGCCCGGATGTGGGCCACGCCGTCGGCGACCAGGGCCGAGCGGATCACGATAGCCGTATCCATCTCGCCCGCGTGGGTGATGTAACCCACCGCGCCGCCGTAGGGACCACGCTTGTTGGTCTCGTGCTGCCGGAGCAACTCCGCCGCCCGAATCTTTGGCGCACCAACCAGCGTTCCCATGTTGAGCGATGCGGCGTAGGCGTGGAGCGCGTCCAGGCCGGGCGCGAGCGTTCCCTCGACTTCGGAGACGAGGTGCATCACGTGCTGGTACCGATCAACGGTCAGGAGCTTCGTCACTCGGCGCGAGCCTGGGGCACTGACGCGTGCCACATCGTTGCGGGCCAGGTCCACCAGCATCATGTGCTCGGCGAGTTCCTTGGTATCGGTGATGAGAGCCGCCTGCAGTCTGGCATCGAGTTCGTGGTCGACGGACCCGTCGGCATGCCGGCCGCGAGGGGCGGTACCCGCGATGGGTCGAAGCATGACCTTGCGTGTAGGGCCATCCACCCGAACCGCGGTCTCCGGAGACGCACCGAAGAGCGTACTGTCCGGTCCGTGGACGAAGAACATGTAGGGGCTGGGGTTTGCCGCGCGAAGCCTGATGTAGGCGGCAAAAGGGTCGTTCGAGTGCGTGGTGAACGTGCGCGAGGGAACGATCTGGAAGACGTCACCCGCGACGACATGCTCTTTGAGTTGTGCCACGGTCGAGGCGTAGGCTGCATCATCGAGATCCACCGACCATGGTGCTGATGGATCCGGGGGGGGAGTGGGGTGAGTGGTTCCTCTTGCGGCCTCAACCACCCGACTCAATTGCTCGACGGCACGCACGGCATCGTGGTAACTCGACTCGGTTGATTCACCCCCGACGACCGGTGCCACGATCGTCGTGGTGCGATGCTTGTGATCCAGAATCAGGATCTGTTCAGGGACCCAGAAGAGGAAATCTGGATACCCCAGAGGATCGGCGAGTGCGTCAGGAAGATCTTCGTAAAGATCGACTAGGTCATACGCAAAGACCCCTGCCGCGAGATGCGACAGGAGTGCCGGCTCCGACACCAGTTTGGGGTTGAACACCGCTGCCCGAAGCACGTCGAGAGGCCCCCGCGCCGTCAGCCGGGCCTGCTCGTCACGGACTCCGGTCTCCCGGTCCGGGTACCCTATCCGGAAGCAGTCACCGTCTCGGCTGACGTGGGACGTGTCGCGCAGCGAGTCAGCGACGAACGCGGCGAGGGCCACACCGTTCGGCGTCAAGGGAGTGAGAGTGACCTTCCGGCCGCGTCCCTCGATCCGCAGCATCGTCCTGGGAAGAAGGATGCTCTTTTCTCCAACCCCCGTCGCGGCGTCTGCCGACTCCAGGAGTAGCGTGTCCGCTCTCTTACCCTCGTCAGTCAACCCGGCGTAAAGCACCAGGGGGTCGGGTGCACCACTCAGTCGGCGCACTAGCGGGAGAATGTCCCCCGGTTCCAGCTTGGGGCCGCTCATTGGAGTCGCTTTCCGGCAGCTCGGGCAAAAGGCTCAAGTTCGCGCATCAGGACATCAAACTGTTTGGTGTCGAGTGACTGTCGGCCGTCAGAGAGCGCCTTTTCGGGGTCGCAGTGAACCTCGATGAGCAGGCCGTCGGCGCCGCACGCCGCGGCCGCCTTCGCCATGGGTCCGACCAGCTCGCGCAGACCCGTGCCATGGGAGGGGTCGACCATCACGGGGAGATGGCTCTTCTGTTTGATCAGTGGCACCGCGTTGAGGTCGAGCGTGTTCCGTGTGGCCGTTTCGAAGGTTTGGATGCCCCGCTCGCAGAGAATCACGTTGGGATTGCCTTCAGCGAGAACGTATTCCGCGGCGAGGAGCAGGTCTTCGATCTTGGCGGCCATGCCACGCTTGAGGATGACGGGTTTGCGGCTCTGCCCCAAGGCACGGAGCAGGCGGAAGTTCTGCATGTTCCTCGCCCCGCATTGAAAGGCATCGGCATACTGCTCGACCACCGCCACGTCCCCTACCTCGACGACCTCTGTCACGCACGACATGTCGAGTTCATGGGCCACATCGCGAAGGATTTCCAAGCCTTCCTGACCGAGACCCTGGAAGGAATAGGGGCTTGTCCTCGGTTTGTAGGCGCCTCCGCGAAGGACCAGGACGCCGGCCAGTTTGACGGCTCCTGCCGTGCGCTGCATCTGGTCGCGACTCTCCACCGCGCAGGGTCCCGCGATGACGGTGAAATGCCCACCACCGATCTGTGCCCTGCCGAGGTCCACGATCGTATCGTGGGGGTGAATTTCGCGACTCACCAGTTTGTACGGGGCGAGGATGCGCTGGACGGATTCCACCAGCGGATGACTCTCGAGGTGCAGCTGATCGATCACGCGTTCGTCGCCGATAGCTCCCAGCACGACCCGCTCGGCGCCGGGCATGTATAACGGCTTGAGGCCAAGCGCCTCGATGCGGGCCAACAACTCGTCGGCGGTCGCCTTGGTGGCGTCGGGTTTGAGGACGATGATCACGTCGGCTCACGAACTTTCGTTGAGGACACAAAAAAACCCACCACAGTGTCGCGGTGGGCTGGGAACGAAACCGTCTTCGATCCGTGGTCGCTAGGCAGACCAGGCCCTACCGCGGCGAGTACCGGGCCAGGACCACCAGCAAGGGATACCAGGGACAGGCTTCATGCTCTAACGGTTACTCCCAGGTGCATGACCTGTCAAGCGAGGGTTCCCCCTCACGCCTCGAAGGCCTCGAGCGCCTCGATCAGACGGTCGACATCTTCGGTGTCGTTGTACACGTGTGGCGTAATCCTGAGGGCGGTCCCGCGCACACTCGCATACACGCCCCTCGACGCCAAATGTGCCCCGAGACCGTCAGGTACTCCCCCATCCCGTCGCAACCCGAGGTAGTGTCCTGCCCGTCGCTCCGCGGGCACGGCCCGGTAGCCAAGGGACTCCGTCTCGGCAACGATCCGAGCCGCCAGGTGACTGGTCGTTTGATAGAGGTTCTCGACCCCCCATGCCAGCAATTGGCGCAGGCCATCGATGGCGACCGGGAGGAGGACGAAGTTGGAGGGTTCTCCCACGTCGTACCGTCGGGATCCCGGTTGAAAGGAATCACGGTAGTGGGTGAGCCCGGCGAAGTTCTCCGAACCCTCTCTGGCGATCCAGTTGTACTCGATCGGTTGACCGTCCTGCCACTGGGGTGCGGTGTAGAGGAACCCGAGGCTGTAGGGTCCGAGCAGCCATTTGTACGTCGCGCACACCATGAAGTCGGGCCGGACCGCCTGCACGTCGAAAGGCATCACGCCAAGAGATTGGGTGGCATCGACGGCCAAGGTGGCGCCGGCCTCCCGAAGATGGCTCGCGATCAAGGGCAGGTCGAGGAGCGCCCCGTCGGTCCAGTGGCACACCGGAAGAGCCGCCACTTTCACGCGCGGATCGATCGCGTCGAGAATAGTCCTCGTCCAGTCATGATCGGCGGGGCGAGGCAGGAGAACGACCTCGGCCCCTACATCGCGCGCTCGCGCCTGCCAGGTGTACACCATCGAAGGGAAACTTCCGTCCAGAAGGAGAACGCGCTCACCGGGCCCCAGGGGGAGATTGCGCGCGGCCACCGCCAGGCCATAGCTCGTGGCGGGGATCAGTGCCACATCATCGGACGAGGCATCGATCAGTTGACCGAAGAGCGAGCGGGCCTCCTCCAATTCCCGGAAGAAATCCGGTGGTGTGGTGGTCCATGGGTGGAGTTTCCCGGCGAAGGCTCCACGCCCCGCGGCGACGGAGGAGCGGAGCAGGGGGGACATATAGGCGCAGTTGAGATAGGCCACCTCGCGGGGGATATCGAACAACTCTCGCTGACAAGCGAGCACTAGAACGTCCCGTTCACCAGCATCAACCGGACCCCAGGACGCCAGCCGCTGGTTCCATTCGGTAATTCGAAACGGATCCTGGCGGGCATGGGGAGGGGAACACCCCACCGCGGCTTTTCTCCGAGCGAAAGGAGTGAGTTCTGGAAGTTGCTAGACGCCGTCTCGATGCCGCGATCGCGGTCTTTGTAGAGGAGGGCGCCGGCAACCAACCCGATCGTCGCGGTCGCCGTGGGAATACCCACCGCCGCTTTGTCGCCGTCCACGTTGAAGAGCAAGTCGAGGCCCAAGCCCGCCACGCCGCCCGCGACACCGGCGATGCTGACCAATCGCACCTTGTTGGTTGAAGGATTCCATGCCTTCGCCGCCGGGATCGAGGCCAGGATTCCCGCGTTCCCGCCGAGCAGGATCGCCGTCAGGAGGTCATCGTCCTCGAGGTCGGTGAGGATACCGAGCGCGGTGCCGTACCAGGTACCCCAGAGAGAGGCGTTGAAGATGAGGCTCGATGTGCCGCTGGAGATGTCGTTGCGTGCCAGGTAGAGTCCTGCGCCCAAGCCTGTCAAGCCACCGATGACTCCAGCGGTCCATGGGGCCGTGTCGGAGGTGCTTTCACCACAGACACCGCCCGGAATGCCCTGGCAGGGGTTTTGAGTCGTACCGATGTCGAGCACGTCTCGCCAGCCGAACCCCTGCCAGGTTCCCCAGAACGTCGCAAAGCTGATCAACCCCGACTGTCCGGCCGTGAGGTCCCGCGAGTTCGCGTAGGCCTTCGACGCGAAAAAGCCGAGCGGCGCCCCGACGAGAAGTCCCGCTCCGAACGCTTCCGGTTCGTCGGCACCAAACGCAGCCGGCACCGCTAGGCCGAGGAAACTCCCGTAGAGCGTGTTCCAGACCACGAACCCGGTCTTGCCGCGTCCGGCTTCGAGTTCTCGGCTCGTTTCCTCCGAACGTCCGCGCGCAAGTTCGGCGGACGGGGTATCGGGGAACCGCCGGAGGATCATCCGTAGGATCTCGTCTGCGACTCGGGTATCACCTCGGGCTCGAAACGCCTGGGCGGCGTCGAGTAGCACGGCCGCGGAGTCGGCCCTGGTGACCTGGGCCTGAAGTGGGGAGGCGGTGGAGGCGGTGCCAATGGTGATGGCGAGGAGAACGGCGGTTCGGACCGAGCGGCTCATGTGTATCTCCGAGTATTATTAATCGACCAAGGAGGCCCGACGGACGACCTGCAATCTAGTCTGTGATGAGACGCTTCTCTCGGGAAGGTGAACACGCGTACCATCCTCGATCCATCCGATTGGGCTGACGTCCAGCATCGGTTTCATGCACTTCGCCCCGATACCGAACGACGATGGGGCAAGATGACTGCGCCTCAGATGCTGGCTCACCTCTGCGATCAGATGCGACATACGCTCGGAGACCGACCGGTCGCGCCGCGGAGTGGGCCGCGGCGGCTCCCGCTCGTCAAACACCTTGTCATCTACCTCCTGCCCTGGCCCAAGGGGAAGATCAAAGGCCCTGAGGAGGCGTTCGTGACCCCACCGGGAGATTGGGATGAAGATCTGGCGATGCTGGAAATCCTGGTCGAGCGGTTCGTGAAGGCTGGGTCGCGCGCCGAGTGGCCGCCACATGCGCTGTTCGGAAGACTGTCACGTCGAACCTGGGGTCGTTTCTGTTACCGACACTTCGATCATCACCTCCGCCAGTTCGGAGTCTAAGACCCACGTTGATCACCTTCTGCTCGAGACTGACACTCATGCGAATCACACTCATCGTCGCCCTCTCACTCTGGCCAGCCACACTCGCCGTAGCGCAGGAAGAACCGCTCGTCCCAGGAACCCGCGTTCGCGTGACCGCAGCCCAACCCCCAGGGGAAGCGAGAGTCGGGATGTACCAGGGACTGCAGGGAGGTTTGCTCGAAATCGAGATTGATGCCACGCGGTTTTCCTATCAAATCAACGACCTCACACGACTTGAGGTGAGCCGAGGACACAAGCCATCGATTGTTGGTGGGGTGGCCGGGTTCGTGCTTGGTGGGGCGATCGGGGCGCTTGCGCTCGGCTGCCTGGCCAACCGGGATGACTACGGGGTCGTCTGTGCCGGACAGAACGACACGAAGTTTTGGACTGGGGCAATCGGCGGGGGTGCGGTGATGGGACTCCTCGGCGCCTGGCTGTTCCGCACCGAGCGCTGGGTACCGATCGACATCGCACGACTTCGCCGCTGAGGCCCACCGGAACCTCCGAGGAAAAGAAAGCCGGGCTCGAACGTTGTAACTCCAGATAGGCAACACGACACCTACGTCTGGAGGGGCACATGCGGGCGAGCAACTGGACTCTGAGATCTGGTGGGATGGCGGCAGTCCTCTTGATGGCGAACGCGGGAGGCGTCCTGGCCCAGGGGGAGGGGTATCCCACGCTTTCCAAGGACGAAGAACTCCGGCTGGCCATCAGTGCCGGACCCCTCACGGTGTCGCAGCACGCCGACATCTACGTGATGGGGAAGCGGGGTTTTGAGAAGGCGATTCAAGGGAGTAATGGTTGGGCCTGTATCGTCGTTCGCTCGGCATCGATCCGAACCACCCTGGCCCCGCATTGTCTCAATCCGCAGGCAGAGCAGACGGTGTTGCGTGCGTTTCTGCTCGAGGGTGCCCTCCAGGCCAAGGGGCTTGATGCGAAGGCGATTGATGCGGAGATGATGCGGCAGTTCAACAGTGGGGAGCTCCCGATGCCATCGGGACCAGCACACGCCTACATGCTGTCCAAGGGGCAACGTCTTGGAACCAATGCCGTCAATTTCAAGCCGCACTTCATGCTCTACGTTCCCTATGCGACCAACGCCTCCATCGGCGGAGATCCGAGCAAACAGCAATTCCCGTTCGTCGGCCCCTACGAGAACCATCCGCTCTCGACCGTGGTCATCATCATGGACGAATTCGTCGATCCGGCGCAGGTGATTCTCCCATCGCGCTGAACGATCAGCAGGTTCTGCTCGATCGGGCGGTGCGCGGCGAAACCGAGGCGCTGAACAGCCTCGCCACCACGTTCCGCCCGGTGATCTACCGGATCGCCAAGGGGCTTCTCGGCGATCCAGACGGCGCCGAGGACGTCGCACAAGATGTCCTGGTTCGTCTCACCGCGGCCCTGCCGGGGTTCCGGTCCGAGACAGATCTGAACCCATGGATCTACCGGGTCACTGTCAATCGTTGTCGCGATCAGCTCCGGCGCCGGGTGCGTCGCTCCCGGGATGTGCGTGTCGAGGACGTGGCGTCCAGTCGGGATCTCGTCACCGAAGAGCGTCCAGAGATCGCGCTCGATCTCGAACGAGCACACGCCGCGGTTACCGAAGCCATGGACCGTCTACCCGATGAGCAGAGGGAAGTGCTCACGCTGCGCTACCTTGCCGGCCTTCCCTATTCTGAAATCGCACGTGTCACCTCGACAGCTCAGGGGACAATCGCCTCGCGTGTCTTTCGTGCGTTGCGTCGCCTGGGGGATGAGTTGGATCCGCGGCACTTGGAGGTACTGAAATGACTCGGCCGACCGATGAACAACTTCTGGCGTTCCTCGAAGGGGAATTGGGGGAGGCGGAACGCGCCGATCTCCTCGAGTTGCTGGAACGCGACCCGGACCTCGCGCGTGAGCTGCGCAGTGCGGCGAGGGGCCTGGCTGCCATGGACTCGCTGAGCATTCCCGCGGCACCGGCGGATGGGGCTGGAGTCGGGGGTCCGGGCGCGGGGCGATTCTGGCCGCGGTGGGTGGCCGTGGCGGCCGTAGCCGCGACTCTGCTCGTCAGCGTTCCTGCCACGCTCTGGTTCACGTCGCGGGGTGGCCGCGCCGATTCGGGTGTTAGGGTTCAAGCACTTGGGGTACCGGCGGTGGACGAACCAGGCTTTGTCCTCGTGCTTCAGGGGCGATGGCCCGACGCGGGCATGTTGGCGCCGGAGGAAGTACAACGCAGAGCTGCCGAGTACTGGGCGTGGGCGGACTCACTGAGCCAGACCCCGCTCTTCATGGCCGCTGGGGATCTGCGTTGGGAACCCGGACGTCGACTCGGCCCTACCGGGGTGCCGGTGTCGGTCGCTGCGGATGTTGTGGAGTCACCCGACTTCATGGTGGGGATGTTCGCGCTCCGGGTGAGCACCTACGAGGAGGCGATGGCGATCGCACTCGGGTGTCCGCATTTGCGGTATGGCGGGTCGGTGTCCGTCCGGCAGGTGGCCAGGGGATTCCTGACCAACCAGGGCTCGGTGGAGCGAGGTAGCTGACCGAGGACGGCCGTTTCGAGAACTTCTTCCTACCAGGTCAGCAACTCCAGATCGTCAACGACGACGGCCACAGGCAGGAGTGACGAGAGGGTCGGTTCCTGCTTGAACGCTTGCACCGCCGCACGCAACGTCGGTGACACTTGCTTGCCGGTACGCTTGCGGTACTGCGTATGCACGTCGCCAAGTTGACGCATGACGGCGCGGAGCGCACGAACCTCGCGAGTCAGAGGTGCGCGCTTGGACCTCTTGGCCTCTGCGGGCGCATCGCCCTTCTGTGGGGCCGACGGAACGGCTTCATCCCGGCGCTCCAGGGCGATAGTCGCCTTCTCGACGCGGCGCCGAACTCGATCGGTGAGGGCGGGGCTCGCCTGCGGAATTGCGCGGCCCTGAGGTGGTAGTTTCTTGTCGGACATTGGGCACCTGCTTGGGAGGGAAGAGGCCGAGAACGATCCCCGGCTGCACTGGAAGATAACTCCCCAGGCCGAACGGGCTGGATTGAAGACCTCAGTTCAGTGGTATCGGTGTGATGGGAATGGCGGATAAACAGGGGGCGGGCGCCACTGAGAGGAATGGCTTTGGAGACAGGGTGGTACCGGAAAGACGAAGGCCCCACCACCCCCACTGTGGTGGAGCCGAGACGTACCGAATGGAGCGGAGGGGAATCGAACCCCTGACCTCCTGCTTGCAAAGCAGGCGCTCTCCCGACTGAGCTACCGCCCCGGTGCGAGGAAAAACCTAGCAACTCTTGCCCTCCGACGCATCCAGGACGGGAAGATGACCAGGCCCCTTACGCGATGGCCGCCTTCCGCTCGGAGAGAAGCTGGCGAAGCAGAGAGCGGTGGCAACGTGACTCTGCCTCGCAGTAGCAGCCCACCGCGAAGTTTGAGGTGTGTGATAGACCCGCGAGGAGGTCAATGACACGCTGGTTCTCCGGTGCCGCCATTTCCGCCCGATACTTCTTGGCGAACACCTCCCATTCTTTGTCAGTCCTTACCGCTTTTCCCAAGCGCATCAACTCCTGGCTCGGGGCGAGGTTCGGTAGCCAAACGTCGTAATAGTCTCGCGCTGCATACTCGGTCTTTGGGACCCCACGTGGAGGTCGTCGAACGGTGCCAATGCGGAGCCCCTCTCCCGCAGACCTCTTCGCACCTAGGCGAACAATTCGGATCGTCATCTGACCACTTTCTGAACGCAATCGGGTGGAGACCGCCGGGGTCAGGTCTGGCCGAGCGAGGTTGTTTTGGGCGCGAGGACGAGAAGGACGACTCCGACGATCGCCAGGGCAGGGACGTCACCCATCAGATGTCCGCGCTCCGCGGTATCTCGGATCGCCTGCACCCCCATGATGCCGGCATGTACCAGAGAGGACCATGCCGCGAAGGCGATGAGGCTTCTGTGTGCCGTTGGATTTCGAGACGCGATCAAGAGAAACACACCCAGCGTCGCATACACCCCCATGAACATCTGCTCATACTCCGGTTGATTCGGCTGCCATTGCCAACCCGAGGGCCAGAGGCGCATGAGCAGCCCTACGCCGAACATGAATATCAAACCGACCACCACAAGTACTGTTCGAAGCGTCTGTGAATCGCGTCCCTCGGTCATGAGATTACCTCCTGAAGATGAGACAAAACACCATTCTCACGGGCTGCGGGATGCTACGGGCCGGGCGGTCAGAGACTGGAGATGGTCATCGAGCCCTTCGCGGCAGGCCACAAACGGGGCGATATCATGAGCGTTCTTGGCGAATCCACAGGCTCCCTGGTAGGCGGCGACATAGAAGGTGGCAATGGCCTCGGTATCGACTTCCGGATGCACGAGGCCACGCTCTATGCCTTCGCGAAGACCGTTGGAGATGGTATCTCTCCACTCGTCGAGGATGTCCGCCAACCGAGAGCGAAATCCCTCGTCAACCCCCGACATCTCAGTGACGAGGTTGTTCACTGGACACCCTAGGAGGAGAACCCCTGTCTTCTCGAGTTCCTCCTGCATGCGGCGTCCCATCCTCTTCAATCCCTCGATAGGATCCGAGGCGCTTTCGAACGGGCCGAGGTAACGCTCCCGAACCAGGGGTTTGACCCGCTCCTCCACGACTGCATACCCGAGTCCCTGCTTACTCCCGAAATGGTAGTACAGCGCCCCCTTGGTCACTCCAGTCGCTCTGAGGATCGCATCCAGGCTGGCAGCCCGGAATCCGTTCTTGTACATCTCGTCGAAAGCGGCACCGAGTAATGCCTCTCGTGTCGCGTGAGCGTCGCGGTTGGGCCGGGTTGGAGCCATTGATGTAGACGACATACCAACCAGTATGTATGTTCTCTCCCCAGCTGTCAAGTCGTTCTTGCCCTAGCAGAAGAACCCCCGGTATCGTTGCCAAACAACTCCCCTCGTCACCAGGAACCTCATGAAGATCCGAAAGATCTCCACCTACCAGCTCGACCTCCCCCTTCACGAGGGGAGCTACAAGTGGTCGGGTGGGAAGGCCGTGACGGTGTTCGACAGCACTATCGTCGCCGTGGAGACCGACGAGGGGATCATGGGCTACGGGGAAGTTTGTCCTCTTGGCCCCTTCTATCTCCCTGCGTTCGCCGCCGGCTGCCGAGCCGGGATCCAGGAACTCGCTCCGCATTTGATTGGCGAGAACCCCCTCGAACTCGAACGGCTCAATCGCCGGATGGACGCCGCCCTCAAGGGCCACCCCTACGTCAAATCCGCGATCGACATCGCCTGCTGGGACATTCTCGGCAAGGCCACCGATCAACCGGTCTGCACGCTCCTCGGCGGCCGATTCGGGGACGATGTGGTATTGTATCGGGCCATTTCTCAAGAGTCGCCGGAAGACATGGCTTCACGCGTGCGGGAGTACCGCGCCGAGGGGTACCGACGCTTCCAACTCAAGGTGGGCGGCGATCCAGGCGTGGATATCGAGCGCATCCATGCCGTGGCCGACCGGCTCGAGCCAGGCGACCGACTCGTCGCCGACGCCAACACCGGGTGGCTGATGCACGAAGCGATGCGTGTGGCCCATGCCGTCAGAGATGTCGACGTCTATCTCGAACAGCCCTGCCTGAGCTACGAGGAGTGCCTCTCGGTGCGACGCCACACCGACCGGCCCTTCATCCTCGACGAAGTCATCGACGGTATCACCCCACTGCTCCGAGGCCATGCCGACAGTGCGATGGACGTCGTCAACATCAAGATCAGCAAGTTCGGTGGACTCACCCGCGCGCGGCAGGCGAGAGATCTCTGCGTCTCACTTGGCATCGCAATGACGATCGAGGACAGCTGGGGCGGAGACATCACGACAGCGGCGATCGCGCATCTCGCTCACAGTACCCCGGAGGAGTTTCGCTTCACGGCGACCGACTTCAACAGCTACGTGACGGTCAGCACCGCTGCGGGGGCGCCGGAACGAGCGAATGGGCGGATGGCGGCATCAAGCAGCCCGGGACTGGGAGTGACCCCGCGTTTCGATGTCCTGGGATCTCCGGTTGGTGTGGTTGGCGAGTAGAAGAGCATCAGGACTCGGGATGATCAGCCCGAGTATTTCAGACAGCGCGCTCGATCTCCAGCATCCCGACGAGTCTGCTCACTGCCTCGCGGACGAACGCGGGGTCCTCAGCGTGAGCGTCGATCTCGACGACTTCGACGCCCGACGGTAGACCCGATCTGAGTGCAGCGAAGAACGCTTCGTCGCTCTCCGCATCGTATAGCGGGCCGCCGGGAATGGAGTAGCGCCCGACTCCGCGAAGGGGAAGCATGAACACTGTCTTTCCCTTGGTGCTTTGAAGACGCCGGCACACCTCGTCGGCCACCTGGACGAATTCCTCGCGATTGAGGCGCGGCACGAAGATCACCGGGCTGTGAAACACGTGCAGGTGGTCCTTGTACCTCCTGGGCACGACGTTGGGTTCGACGAACAACCCCAAGTGCTCTGCCCCTCCAGGGCAGATCACCTGCGGCAACCCCAGGCTGCCCGCCACGGTGAGACGTTCAGGGCCACCTGCCCGGAGACCGCCGAACACGTCGTCCGCGATTTCGCCGAGTGCGTAGTCGAAGACGGCGTCCACCACACCCTCCTTCATCAACTGCTCCATCGCCCGACCGCCGGAACCGACAGCATGGAACACGACGACGTCGCAGCCCGCTTCCCGGAACAGTTTGACCGCGAGAGTGGCACCTTCGGTCAGCACACCGAGGTTGGTCATCGCGACCAGCGGTCGATCGCTGGCTCGGGTTTCTACACCTCCGTCACCTTGCGCCATCCCATACGCGGCGGCCGCCGCATTTGCGAGGATTCGTTCGGTGAACGGATTCAAGCCCATCAAATCGCTGACCGAGAACATCATGGTGATGTCTTTGATGCCGACGAACGATGAGGTGTCGCCAGACGCAACCGTGGAGACCATCAGTTTCGGAAACCCATAGGGCAGCGCTTGCATCACCTGAGTGCAGGATGTGGTTCCCTGTGTACCGCCGATACCGAGCACCGCGTGCGCTCCACCGGAACCGATCAGATCGAGCAGGATCTTGGTGGCGCCTGCGGTCATGATCGGTGCGGCCTTCTCCCGAGTCGGCCCTTCGAGTAGAGCAGACAACTCCGCGCCACCAGCCCTCGCGACGTCTTGCCTGCTCACATCCGGAGCCGTCTGTGGTTCGCCGACGACCCCCATGTCGATCAAGGTGGCCTTGCCGCCAAGAGACTCG
>QKDC01000115.1 GCA_003246755.1 Gemmatimonadota bacterium
GGAGGGGGCAGCGCTCCGGACACGAAGTCCTCGGCGCCGTTGGGGTAGTGTTGTCCTGCAAAAGGCAGGTTTGCCCATGAGGTGCTCGATGCCATGCACGCAAGGACAAGTACCAAGCTAGAGAAGAGTCCTTTCCCATTCCGCCAACCCGACTTCAACATAGTGGCTCCTTTCGGTCTTGCCCCCCGCGCCCATCGCGAGGGGCCGGGCCCCATCTCCTTCAACAATCATGAGACTCTGCTTCTAAGTACCTACCCACAGCTTCTCGCGACAGCCGTCGGGCCGGTCATCACGAGATGTCTCCCAAGACGTAAGCTCACAGTGCAGGTATTCCAGCAGCACCCAGAGTTGCGCATGAAGACAACTTCACACTACACGCGCTGCACGCCGATCCCCATGGCCTGGTAAGGCCCGATGTCCACTGCGCGCGTGCACGTATCGGTAATGATGAGGTCCACTTCGGCCGCGGGGCAGATGAAGTTCTTGGCCACCTTGCCGAACTTGCTGTGATCCGCGAGCGCTATCTTCGTCCTGGCCTGGTCCATCATGGCCCTGTTTACCGCCGCATCCTCATCATTGTTGGCGGTCAAACCGCGGGCTGGGTCGATCCCGTGCACGCCGAGAAACGCCTTGTCCAAATTGATGGAGTGGATCGCGTCGAGTGCGGTTGCTCCCCCCATCGAAAACCAACTGCCCCTCATATGGCCACCCGTGACGAATACCGACAGGCCGTCGCGCTTGCACAGTTCCAAGGCCACGTTGAGCGTGCTGGTCACAACAGTAATATCTCTACGGTGGCGAATACTGCGGGCCACAAGCGCCGTTGTTGTTCCTGTCGAGAGCGCTATCGTATCGCCGTCCTCGATTCGTTCAGCGGCAGCCAAAGCGATGCGCCTCTTTTCTGCCGTCTGCAACCGCATCTGTTCCTGAAAGGATGTGTCGTGCAGGAAAAGATCACTGTGGATCGGTTCGATGGGTGCGGCCCCACCGCGGGTTCGGCGCAATAGTCCCTGACGCTCGAGCTCCGCCAAATCTCGCCGTATCGTGGCGGTCGAGACAGAGAAGTGCGCGGCCAAGCCGTCGACCGAGCACCCGCCCGTACGGAGAACCTCTTCGACGATCCGACGGTCCCTTGGCACAGCCACGTCCTTCCTCTCCATCGTACCTACCCGACACAACACCGCTCGCCCCCGTGCCGACGGTTTACCGGGCGACCTTGATCCCGGCGGCCTCCCGGTCCCAGGTGTTCGCAGTGATCCCCGCTTGCTTGAGCAGGTACTTCTGGGTCCGCTCGGTGGGGGTCTTGGGCAACGATTCCATGAACTCCACGTAGCGCGGCACCGCGAAGTACGGCATGCGGTCCACGGCGTGAGCGATCAACTCCTCCGGGGAGACCTCGTAACCATTCTTGCGGACCACACAGATCTTGACCTCGTCCTCTGCCAACTCTGACTTCACCGCCACCGCCGCCGACTCCAGTACCGAAGGATGGGTGTTGATGGCCCGCTCCACCTCGAAGGAGGAGATATTCTCCCCGCGGCGTCGCAGCGAGTCCTTTTTTCGATCGACGAAGTAGAGGTAGCCGTCGGCGTCCCGCTTCGCCAGGTCCCCGGTGTGAAACCACAGGTTCCGGTAGGTCTCCAGCGTCTTCTCCGGCATGTTGTAGTAGCCGAGCATCATCATGAACGGCTCTTCCGGGCGGAAGACGATCTCCCCGGGTTCCCCCACCGGCACCTCGTTGTCTTCATCGTCCACCAGGCGGATCTCGTAGCCCGACAACGGCCTGCCGCACGAACCAGGCCGGCGGTCGTTGGACCACACGTGCACCGGGATGCCGATCTCGGTCATCCCGAAGCCTTCCATGCACATCAGCCCGTAGCGTTTCTCGAACTGCTCCATCACGCCCTGAGGACACCCCGCCCCGAACGCCACCCGCACCGGGTTGTCCCGGTCGTCGTCCTTCTCCGGCTGCTTGGCCAGGATGGGGATGACCGCCCCCAGGTAGTTGAACTGGGTGGCTCGGTAGCGGCGCATCTCATCCCAAAACCCGGACGCGCTGAACTTGTCGGCGAGCACCATCTGGGCTTCGGCGAGCATCGCCGTCAGGGTGGTGAGCACCTGGGCGTTCATGTGGTAGAGGGGCAGGAAGGTGTAGAAGATGTCGTCCTTGGTGCCCTCGCGGCATTCCAGGGTCCGCTGGGCTACCCGGATCCACATCTTGTGGGGGTTGAGCGCCCCCTTGGAGAGGCCCGTCGTCCCGGACGTGTAGATGATGCAGTGGGGATCTGACGGTAAGATCTCGATCTCCACCGGAGTGTCCGGAGCGTCGATGAACGCCTCGTAAGCCACGACGGGGATGGTGAGCTTTTCCTTCACCCCTTCCGGGGCGACCCCGAGCACGACGATCTGTTCGAGCTTCTTGAGCTCATCTTGGATCAGCAGAACCCGGTCGAGGTACTCCCCGGCGATCACCAGCACCTTGGAATCGGACTGGTCGACGAGGTGCCGGAGGAACTCCCCCTTGAAGGAGGTATTGATCGGCACCTCCACCGCACCGACCTTGGCCGCCCCGAACCACAGGTGAATGAACTCCGGGCAGTTGGGCAGCATGATGCTGACCTTGTCGCTTTTCTCCACTCCTAACTTCAGAAAGGCGTTGGCGCACTGATTGGAGAGGCGATCCATCTCTCGATAGGTGTAGGGCTCCGCCTTGAAGCGCAAGAAGATCTGGTCTCCCAACCGCTGGGCCCGTTC
>QKDC01000038.1 GCA_003246755.1 Gemmatimonadota bacterium
GTATCCCATCCGGTCCTTCGCCACGAAATCGACGGCAAAGGCAACGCCCGCATCCGGCACGAAGCCGACGAGCATGTTGTCGGTGTGACTCCGGCCCAGGTAGTGGAGTTCGATGCGGCGACCGCCCGGGGCAAGTGCCATACGTCGGGCAAAGGTGACGGTGGGTTCCGGTTGTTCGGGGTTTCCTCGCGCGCGGATGGGCTCGACCGCGAGTTCATGGGCAAGGATCGGGACATTCTCCCGCCCCATGGCTGAGATCAGCGCCAGCGCACCGGTCGCGTGATCGGCATCGCTATGGCTGTACACCACCGCGACAAGGGGTTGTCCAGGAGCGATTCGCTTGATCTCTGATGCGAAAGTAGCCGCAGCTTCGACGGAAATGGGGTCGAACGCCACGACGCCCGCCGGCGTGACGACAAACATCCCGTTGTGGCCCACCCACCGAAAACTGTACACGCCCTCGGCAACGGGAGTGGTCTCGTAGTTTGTGGCCTGACTGGCAAGAGTGCCGAAACTACCGAGCGTCAGGATGGTGATGATGCCAATGGTGCGCTGGATCATGCTTGCTTCTCCACGAAAGGAACTGTGCGAGTTGAACCCTATGATCTACTCCTGGGCTCGACGCCGAATGTAATGCTGGAGCGCTGACAACTGGTCCCCGGTCATTCCTGTGAATCGCGGCATTCCGCGTTCCGTCCGACCCCCGCCGACCACCACGTCGGCAAAGACGTCGTGCGAAAGCACGACACCTGAGGCCCTGAGATCCGGTGCATACCCGCCCGAGACGACCACCGGTCCATGGCAGAACGCGCACTGATCCCGATAGAGCGACTCACCCTGGGCGGCCAGGGTTTCGTCAACAACGAAATCAGGGGCTGGGAGTGGTTCTGGCACGACGGGCGGTGGAGAAGCCGGCAGTGTCGCCGAACCATCGAGCGAGAAGGTGATCAGCCGGCGCGGATGGACCCCATAGGCCCATCCATGTTGAGCGGTCAGCGATCCGCCGAGTGGTACGAGGGCCCCACCCCAGCCCACGAGGAGGGAGAGGTACTGCTTGCCATTCACGGAATAGGTGATCGGTGGCGCGGAAATCCCGGAACCGACGTTGAACTCCCAGACGGACTCCCCAGTGGCGGCGTTGCGCGCGATGAGCCGGCCATCCGCCTGTCCCTGAAAGACCAGATTCCCCGCCGTGGTGAGCGTCCCGGCGTTCCACGTTCCAGGATTGGGGACCTCCCAGGCCAGTTTCTGGGTCACCGGATCCCAGGCCTTGAGCGTACTGGTTCCCGCATCCGCAGGTGCATCACCGGTGAGGCTGGCTACTCCCGGATCAAAGACGAAGTTCGGGGACTCCCATGTCGTGACGTCGATGCCTTGATCGTTGTAATCACCCGCGAGATCGATCGCTGGGATGTACACGAGTCCCGTGGAGGGATTGTACGACATCGCATGCCAACTGTGCGCGCCGATGGGCGCAGGATAGACCAGCTCTTGATGGTCCTCGTACCGAGCACCCGGCACTTCGACCGGCCGCCCCGTCGCCATGTCCACGTGGGTGGCCCATGTGGTCCTCGCGAACGGCTCCGCTGAAATCAGTTTGCCGGTCTCGCGATTGATGACGTAGAAGAAGCCGTTCTTGGGCGCATGCAGGAGCGCCTTGACCGCCTGCCCGTCGATCGTGAGGTCGGCGAGCACGATGTCCATGTTGGAGTTGTAGTCCCACGCCTCACCCGGCACCGTCTGGTAATGCCACCGGTACTCGCCGGTGTCGGGGTCCAAGGCGACGATGGAACAGAGGAAGAGGTTGTCACCGCCTCCGGGGCTCCGGATCCTTTGATTCCAGGGCGTGCCGTTGCCGGTCCCGATATAGAGCAGGTCGAGTTCCGGGTCATAGGTGATTCCGTTCCACACGGTCCCACCGCCCCCGAACTTCCACCACTCTCCGGTCCAGGTCTCGGCCGCCATCGCCATAGCTTCGTTCTCGAATCCATCGGCTGGGTTCCCCGGTACCACCCACCAGCGCCACGCCTGCTCGCCGGTCTCGGCGTCATACGCGGTGAGGTACCCCCGGATCGCACCGAGTTCGGTACCACCATTGCCGATGACCACCTTGCCCTTGAAGACCTTCGGCACACCGGTGATGAAGAGCGGCTCGGCCGGGTCCACGGTCATCACACTCCAGACCTCGTCACCGGTGGCGGCATCGATGGCGATCAGCCGCCCATCGTAGGTGGCCGTGTAGACCTTGTTACCCCAGAAGGCGAGCCCTCGGCTGTAGTCCCACATGATCCGGAGTCGGTCGCCTGCGTGTTCGATGACCTTTGGGTCGTAGGTCCAGAGCGGTTGACCCGTCGCCGCGTTCACCGCGCGGACCACGTTGTAGCTCTCCTCGAAGTACATCACACCGTCGACCACGAGAGGTGTCCCCAGCAGCGATCGAGAGTTGGGCAGGTCGAGGTACCAGTCCACTCCGAGTCCGGAGACCGTCGCGTCGGTGATATCGGCAAGAGGGCTATACCGTTGCTCATTGTAGAGGCGGCCATACGCGAGCCAGTTTTCGCCCGTTGGGTTGGCGGTCAGGGCCACGTCGTCAACCATGGTGCGTGGGACAGGGTTATCGGACGTGGTGGAGCAGGCAGTGAGAGTGAGAAAGAGGGTGCCTGCCAACAGGCATTGGGGTCTGACGCGAGGCATGGTGGCTCCGTGTGGAATGGTCTTGGAATCGAAGGTATCCCTGAACCCGAGT
>QKDC01000021.1 GCA_003246755.1 Gemmatimonadota bacterium
CTGCCGTTCTGGCCTCGCAACCGGGGTTCTGCTTCCTCGGCGCGGTGGGATTCCCTATCCGTGCAGGCAGGAGCAGGGGCCGATGTGCCATCGGTTGCATTCCCGCTAGCTTCCACTTACGCCCTCGTCGGCGCCTTGCGGGAGCCCCGTCCGGAGACAAACCGTGTCCCAGCCATTCATGATCGCCCGCTCCCGCTGCTCTGTCCTCTCCGACCCGGCGCTCCTCGAGGAGATTCGCAGGCACACCGAAACCGATGGGGAAGCTTCCAGCATCCTCCGGTCCCTGGAGCGCTTCGGGGGCGACGGATCCATCCGATACTTCGAGATGACGCCGAAGCAGAGCCGTCGCAACTACGGCCAGCACCCGGTCGTCGCGTGGAGCGTCACCGCGGTCCGGTAGGTCGCGCATCGCTCCCCCAGGTTCTCGGCGCCGACGCCCAAGGGGTCTCACACGTCGCTCCCACTCGATCACGGGCTCATCCGCCGTCCAGGGTGGAGTGCCGCCTCCAACATTCGAGCGAACCCGTTGACGGCCCCCACACTTGCCGCGATGCTTCATGGTCACTCCCGGTCGGAGTGAGCCAGAGTTGATGAGGGCGGGAATCTCGTTCTTGGAGACCCCCGCCCTCTTTGTATTGTGGCCGAATCCGGTCACACGACGCGCGACCGATTCGCGCCATACCAGCAGGTCGGCAAGTACGTATCACGTGGCTCCCGACTCGCAACACCGAGGAGCGCAACGATGCGTACCAGCGGAACTGTCAAGTGGTTCAACGATCAGAAGGGCTTCGGATTTATCACGCCGGAGGATGGTAGCAAGGATTGCTTTGTCCATCACACCGCCATCCAGGCCGAGGGCTTCAAGACCCTCGCCGAAGGAGCGCGGGTCGAGTTCGACATCGTCGCCGGAGAGAAAGGCCCGGCGGCGGAGAACGTCGTTGCGACCTGACCGACCGACGATCAAGAGCTGATCCAACACAGGGCCGTCCCGACTATCGGGGCGGCCCCACTCATTCCTGGTGTGGATTCGGACCGAGGCAGGCCGAAGCCCGCACTTCGACCTAGACGTCAGCGAGGGACCAATGGCTTCACAGAACACATCCCGCGTGCGAATGGAGCAACTCCGCATCGCGTCGATCGATGAACCAGGCTTTCACGCGGACGCGGACTACGTGCCCCTTGCGGGCGAGTCGGTTCACACCACCGAGGGTGCGGCGAAGGTCGTCCGCGTGTTGAACCGGATTACCGGTGGTGGCCGTCTGCTGGAGCTTCGCCTGGAGGCCCGTCCCTCACCACCCTTCTTTGCGGCCTCACACAATGTTCTCGTGAAGGACGACGTGGTTGACCGCTGACTCCCCTGACAAGAGGACCTGTCCCGCAGGGATTGAGAGGATCTCGAGGCCAGGCAGGATTCGCTGGTACTCTGCCCCGGAGAGGGCGAGCAGAAGTCGGTCTCGCTCTCCGCGCCGGCCGTCACTCGAGGACATGGTTCATCGCCTCGGGGCGTCGAGACGAGAGTTTCGCACCGCGCCAGAGAGGGGCGCCCCAGCTCAGACGGCGGGGCTCGCTTCGCTCCTCATGTACGCATTGTGATCGTGCAGCAGGCCGCCCACCGGAAGCGCCTCCCATAGGGCGCCGAGGTCCCGCCTCACCCGGTTGGCGTAGAAGGTCGGGAGCGTGGACGATTCGCGGTGGAAGAACCGGTGCACGCTCCTATCCGAGGCGAGCAGACCACGCACGCGGGCATGGTGGCTGACTCGGTCGAGCCGCTCTGACGAGATCCCTCGAACCACGTTCATCCACTTGGGAATCGCCGTACGGTTCGCGAGGAAGCGACGAACGATTCGGGGTGCGGAATACGCATACCGCTCCAGCTCGACGAGCTTGTCGTAGAAGGCCCGCCACGCGTAGTTCTTCGGCACCACGTTCATGGCCTGGCTCGCGTCCAGGAAGTGGAACGGGAACGGGAGAACGCGCCCCTCGCGCTGGAAAACGAGGTTGAGGGGGGCAGCCCGGCCGAACGCCGAGAGGAGCGAGAACACCGGAAAAGCACCCGGAGCCAGGTCGATGAAACGCTTGGTGAGATCGAATGGCTCGGCCCCCTCGTCCGTGTCCAGGCCCAGCACGAAGTTGGTCTGCACGTACGGGATGTAACGCAGGACCATATTGATGTGGTCGGCGACGCGCCGGACCTTCTCCATGCCCACTTCTCGTCCGGTCTTGGCCTTGTTGCCCAGCGCGAACCAAGACTCCACGCCTGGGAGGATCACCTTGAAGCCGTTCTTCGCGAGGCGCGCGACGTGGGGTTCTGACAGAAGCGAAAGACTGCTCTCGGCGAAGAAATCGATCCTGCCAGGAGGCACCGCCTCCTCGATCGCATTGAGGTAGTCGTCGAAGCGTACACCGAAGTTGGGGTCGTGCCAGCCGACGCGCGGGTGGCGCATCTTGGTGAGCAGGAAGCGCAGATCCGCGCCGATCTGATCGAAGCCGAGCGGCTGGTAGGGCACGGTCGAGTCGATGCAGAAGGCGCAGGTGTAGGGACAGCCCAGGCTCCCCAGCATGGGCACGAGCTTGAGCACCGGCGTCTTGGCGATGGTGGCCTCGATGAACTTCCAGCGCTCCTGCACGCCGGGCAGCTCCTGTGGCTGACTCGGGGCGCTGAGTTGCACGCCCTCGGTGTGCCGTGGCTCGCGCTCGCGAAGGATATCCTCGATCATCGTACGGTTGGTGAACCCGAGGAC
>QKDC01000104.1 GCA_003246755.1 Gemmatimonadota bacterium
AAAGAACCGTGGCGAAGCGACGCGCCCTGAGGCTGGATCGGAGCCATTCGGGAGAGTCTGCTGCCTCTCTCGGTACGGTGTGGTGACCTGCCGGACCCGGGATATAGATTGGGGTTGTGTGCCCTGGCACGGGAACGAGTATGCACGCCCGGTCACGATCAGTAACCCTCATGGCCCTTTGTCTCTTGGCGGCACCGGACACTGGCACGGCCGCGCCGTCTGGGCCCGCCGGGACCATCACTGAGGGCGACTGCACCGCCGAGAAGCTCGGGACAGGGATCCCGATCGCCGCGATTGGCGAGCCCGTGGCGAGCGTGACCCTCAGCTCACCCGTTTGGACCGCCGAGACCGGCGACGCTCCCGCCTATTGCAGCGTCGAGGGCTCGATGGCGCCCATCGACACCGCCTCGACCGCGAAGGAGATCAACTTCCTCGTGGTTCTCCCAGCAGTTTGGGGTCACCGGTCGGTCCAGCTTGGGGGCGGTGGCATGAACGGCTGGGTTCCGGGCCCCTGGCCGTTCTGGCTGCACCGAGGGTTCGCGAGTTACGGCAGCGACGCTGGCCACCAGGGTGAGCCGCTCCCCGTGGACTCTCAGGAGTGGGCGCTGAACGAAGAGGCTGTCAGGAACCTCGGCTACATGCAAATGAAGAAGACGCATGATGCCGCGATGGTCCTCATCGAGAGGATGTACGGGGAGCGGCCGACCTTCAACTACTACTTCGGCCAATCGCAAGGCGGACGCGAGGGGTTGATGGTGGCGCAACGCTATCCTGCTGATTACGACGGAATCCTCTCTCTGTCCCCGCTTGTCGACTTCTCATCCTTGATGCTGGCACCAGTGTGGATCCGGATCCAGGAGAGGCTAGCGGCGAACTGGGTGACTCCGGCAAAGGCGAACGCGGTTCATGGAGAGATCGTCCGGCGGTGTGACGAATTGGACGGTCTGGTGGACGGCATCATCAACAACTACATGGCCTGCCGTGGGATCTTCGACGTGACGCGAAGAGCTCCCAGCCAAGACCCGTGGGAGACAAGGCGGTGCCCGAACAACATCGATCCGCATCCCGCTGATACGACCAGCCGTGCTTGCTTGACGGACGGGCAGATTGCGACGCTGAACTTTGTCTACAGCCCTTACCGGTTCGCCACTGGCCTGGCCAATGGTCGGAGCTCCTTTGGGATGTGGCTGCCCAACACCGGCCTATCTGAATGGGAGATCCAGTTGGCCAATCAGTATCACTTTGAGCCCATTTCAGGTGTTCGGTACCGGGGCCAGGAAGGTGCGGCCGATGATGCTCGCATGTTCTCCCACATAGGAACTGCGGGGGTGAGCGGCTTCCTGATGCAGGATCTAGAGGCGAATCCGCTGGATTACGTCGAAGGTGGGGCACTCGATGCGCGGCGGCGGCAGATCTCGCCCTGGCTGGATGCCACCGATCCGGACCTCACGGCTTTCTACGAACGCGGCGGGAAGTTGATCGTGATTGTCGGCACGAACGACAACATGGCCTCTCCCGCCGACCAGTTGGACTATTTCCAATCGGTCATCGACGCGATGGGCCAGGCCCGAGTTCAGGCGTTTACCCGGTTCTTCGTGGTGCCACACACAGACCACTTCCTTGCCGGGCAGAACTACCCGGTCGCCGGCGATGGCTTGCCGATCCCGGCAGCCGCCATCCCGACCCCCACACTGAACCAAGAAGCCGAATGGCTGATGGATTGGGTGGAACACGATGTTGCTCCGACCACGCCTTCGATCATCTCAGCCGCTGAGCGGAGCCTTCCGCTCTGCCTGTACCCCACGTTTCCCATGTATGTCGGCGGGCCCGCGAACCTGGCGAGTTCCTATCGGTGCGTGGAGCGTTGATCACTTGGGGTGGAACGCTGCTGCCTGCCCAAATGCTAGGGCAAGGTGAGGCATTGCACAGGCTGGCAGTCCACCTACTGGTGGAGCACTGAATCGCAGGATGCCGGGGTGGCCAACGCCGTGTAACAATCAGTCTCAGCTCGCGCCCGCTGGCGCGGTCGCGGCCCTTCGGGACAACCGCTCTGCGGTCACGCCGCTTGCTTGCGCAAGCGTCGCGCCCTCCGGCGGTCGTCTGAGACTTTGAACGTTATGAGAAAGAACCTCTGGAAGTCTCATTGCATAGGTGAACACAGTGGCCATTCCGGATTTCCAGTCGATCATGCGGCCCCTGCTCGACCACCTCTCGGATGGAGACGTCCTCGGAACTGCCGAAACGGTGGACGCGCTCGCGTCGGTCTTCGCGCTCTCCGAGGAGGAACTGAACGAACTGTTGCCGAGTGGCACACAAACGGTTTTCAAGAACCGGATTGCCTGGGCGAAGTCCTACCTCAAGCAGGCCGGTCTGATCGAGGCGCCGAGCCGAGGAAAGTACCGCATAACCTCACGGGGGGCTGAGGCGCTCGCCACTGGCGAGCCCATCAACATGAAGTTCCTCGAGCGGTACGAGGAGTATCAGGCCTTCCGGAACCGTTCGCGGCAAGGGGGCGAGGAGACGGGGAACGCGGCAGAGGAGGAACGCACGCCCGAGGAGTTGATCGAGATCGGCTTCAACCGGATCAAGGACGAACTTGCCGCGGACTTGGTCACTCGGATCAAGGCATGCCCGTCCGACTTCTTTTAGAGACTTGTTGTTGAGCTCCTCCTGGCCATGGGTTACGGCGGGTCACGAAAGGACGCTGGCCAGGCTGTGGGAAGGGGGGGG
>QKDC01000136.1 GCA_003246755.1 Gemmatimonadota bacterium
CACCGAAAGTGAACGCGGGCCCGAACACGGTGAACAGGAACACCAGGAGCATGTAGACCGCCACCTTGGTGGCCGTGGCCGAGAGAAAGGTCGACACAGCGGAGGGCGCGAAGGTGTAGGCGTTGGGCAACCACAGGTGCAACGGAAACAGGGCAAGTTTGAGACTGAGCCCCACCGTCAGGAGAGCGAACGCAACCTGCAGCGTGTTGGAGGACGGTAGCGCTTGGATCCGCCCGGCCAGGTCCGCGAGGTTGAGTGTGCCGGTGAGCACGTAAAGCAGGCCGATCCCGATCAGGATGAACGCCGCGCCCACCGACCCCATGATGAGGTACTGATACGCGGCGGTGAGCGCACGGCGGTCGCGACCGAGGGCGATCAAGGCGTAGGCCGAGAGCGAGGAAATCTCGAGGAACACGTAGATGTTGAAGGCGTCGCCCGTGGCGGCGATACCGAGCAGACCCGTCATGCAAAGGAGGTAGGCCGCATAGAACAACGGGATACGGTCGGCGTCCACTTCGTGTTCCACGCTTCGGAGGGCAAACGGTGTCACGAGGGTGCCGATCGAAGCCACAATCACGATCATGAATGCGTTGACGATGCCGATACGGTATTCGATACCCCAGGGCGCGGGCCACCCGCCAAGCGCGTAGGTGAGAGGCCCATCGAGCCGGACTCGGCTCAGAAGGGTAAGAGCGGCGTACAGGGACCAGCCCGAGGCACCCATCGCGATCGCCCACGCGAGGCGCGGGTGGCGGGCCAGACTCGCGAGGGGCGCCGCGATGAGCGGAACCACGACCAGCAGGATCGGCAGGTGCGCGTTCAAAACGACTCGTCCTTTTGATGGATGTCGTCTTCTTCCACCGTGCCGAAGGCTTCCTTGATCCGGATCGTCAACCCGAGGCCAAGCGCCAGCGTGGCCACGCCAACCACGATGGCGGTGAGAATCAACACATGGGGCAGGGGGTTGGAGTACGTCACACCCTCGCCGGCCACGAGGATTGGTGCGGTCCCACCCTCTACCTTGCCCATCGCGATGAAGAGGAGGAAGATCGAATTCTGGAAAATGCCCAGCCCGATCAGTTTCTTCACCAGGTTGGCGCGAGCGATGAGCGTGTAGAAGCCGATCATCATCAGCAGGATGACGATCCAGTAGATGAAATCCCCGGGGATGCTCACGGTCGCGACCGACGCCGGCCTGCGACGACGTAGAAGATGGTGATCATCGCGCCGAACACCGTCACCAGTACCCCAAGTTCCACCAGCATGATGCCGGCTACCTGTGCGTCCTGGGGATCGCGAAGCAGGGCATGGTAGTCGAGGAAGTTCGTCCCTTCCGCCATGGTCGTCAGCCCAATCCCCGCGAAGATGAGCACACCGAGCGCGGCACACAGGTACACCACGGCGGGCGGCAGTACCCGTTGAGCCACCTTCAGCCCGAAGACGAGCGCGTAGAGAATGAACCCGGCAGCGAAGATCACGGCTGCCTGAAAGCCACCACCCGGGCCATAATCGGCGTGGAATTGCACGTACAGGCCGAAGAGCAGGATGAACGGCACCAACATCTTCGCCCCCACTCGGAGAATCACGCGGTCGTCGAAGGTCGCAGACTGCTCTGCACCGAGGACTTCATTCTGCTCGGTGTGGCGCGAGCCGCCCGCGAGCAGCAGGAGGACACCCACCACGGCCGCGAAGATCACTGTGGTCTCGCCCAGCGTATCGTAGCCGCGGTAGGAGGCGAGGACCGAGGTAACCACATTGGGGATCCCGATCTCCCGACCTGACTCCTGCAGGTACCTGGGTGCCACGTGCCGATGGACGGGGTTGTCGGGCGCCCCAAAGCCTGGCATGTCGAGCGTGCCATAGACGAGCACGGCGCCCGTTACCACCACCACGAATAGCGGCAATAGCGGCTGGCGTACGGGCCGTTTCTCCTTGCGGCCCACGAGGGAGAGCGTGCCGAGCATGAGGACCGTGGAAATCCCGGCGCCGACCGCCGCCTCCATCAGCGCCACATCCACTGCATCGAGCGTCACCAACAGGGCGGCCGATACCAAGCTGTAGATGGAGGAGAGCATCACGGCCGCGAACAGCGTTCGTAACCGAATGATCGTGATCGCGGTGACGCTCAGGAGTCCGAGCAAGCCGAGGTGGATGATCGATTCCATCCCGGTCAGTCCCGCTCCGGCACCGTAAACGGTCGCACGCGTCCCGCGCGGGCTGCCCGTGCGAGCGCGTAGCTCCCCACCGGATTGGTCAGCAGCAGAAACGCCCAGATCAGAAGCAGGCGCACCGAGATCAGCGTGAAGCCTGCTTGCAATGCAAGGCCCAAGAGGATTAGGCCGGCACCGATCGAATCGGTCATCCCGGCAGCATGGAGCCGGGTGTAGACGTCGGGCATCCGGAGCAGACCGATCGATCCCACGACCATGAAGAACACGCCAGCCAGGATCAAGACCCAACTCAGCCCTTCCAACACCAGGACGGTCACTCTTCGTCCCCCTCGGTGGGGAGAACGGTGCCAGACAATCCGCCGTGCTCGAAGAACCGCAGCACGGCGATCATGCCAATGAAGTTGATCAACGCGTACACCAGGCCCAGGTCGAGGAAATGGGGGCGACCGTTCAGGAACCCCAACACCGCGATCATCGCTACCGTCTTGGTGCCGAAGACATTCACCGCGAGCACCCGGTCGTACACAGTGGGCCCCAGCAACGCACGAACCAGCGC
>QKDC01000074.1 GCA_003246755.1 Gemmatimonadota bacterium
ATGCGCCGCCCCGAGTTCGGGTTCCCCGGGGTCATCAGCAGGGGTCTTTGGAGCCCGGGACCGGCCTGCTGGCGGATGTAGGCGCTGAGGTTGGCCAGGTCCCTTTCGCCGAAGGTGGGCGGGGCGACCCCCAACTGGCTCATGGTCGCCAACATCGCCGGGCCGTGGTTCCAGATCTCCTGAGCTACGTACAGAGGAGAAGCGAACGTGCTCAAGCGGGCGAGATCGGGTCCCGCGGTCCGGTCACCTCCCCCGATCACATGGCAGGAACCGCATCCGCCACTCCCACGGAAGATGCGCTCTCCCGCTTGGGGGTCGCCTGGTTGTCCCAGATACTCCATGAAATAGAGGAACGACAGGAGGCTCGTAGCCTCATCCTCGCTCAAGAGAGGCCATTCCTGCCGGGTGACATCGAACGTGACGCTCATCCCGGGGACGTGATTCCACAGCGCTGCGCCGAGATCCAGAAAGGTCCCGTCGAAGAGGCTGTCGGCCAGATTGGGGCCGATGTGCGGGCCGCCGGCGCCTATCGCATGGCACTGGATGCAACCCTTCACCTGGAACAGCTCGAGTCCCTGGAGGGGATTGTCGGGGATGCGCACCTCTTCGGAAGACTGCAGGGCCAGGGCGCCGACCGGGATCAACGCCAGGAAGATGCCTGTGCGCAAGTTCACGTCTCGGTCTCCTCTCCGTCGGGTCCACTGCCGCCCGTAGACTCACGGCCGCGCTGCAATCCCACGAACACGTAGGTCAAGACCGACGCTCCAATCATGAAGACCGGTATCGCCACCAGAGAGATACCGAGGGATCCCGAAGGGACATCGTCCAACTCACGAGACAGTCGCAGCAGGTGCAGGATCCAGAAGGCGATACTCAGCACGAACACCCAGATCATCGACACCGATGCGACCTGAAGGACGAAGATCCACCTAGGCGTCTTCCTCGGTTTCATGACGTCACCTCGCCAGAACGGACGCAGTTTCATCGGGCAGATAGCCCTCCAGCCTTTCGGACGTCTCCTTCACGGACTGCTCTCGACCCTCACGGATCTCCCACACCGAGATCAACGGGAAGAAGCGCGCGAACAGCACGAAGCCGAGGATGAAAGTCGCGATCGCACCCGCGAACATTCCCCACTCCACGATGCTCGGGATATAGAAGCCGGTCGGATAGGGAAGGCGCGGATTGGCCAGGGACGGAACGACGATGTTGAGGCGTTCCAGCCACATACCGACGACCACGGTGAAGGACGCGACGAAGATCCCTGGAATCGTCCTGAACCTGTGGAAGGCGAGAATAGTGACCGGTATGATGAAGTTGAAGGCGACCATGCCCCAGAAGTACGGCGCATACGGTCCCGTCAACTTGTAGTTGAACACCCTCATCTCCGACGGCTCGTGTCCGAAGAAGGCAGTGAGGTATTCGGAAAAGGTGAAGTAGAACCAGAGCAGCGACATGACCAGAAGCAGCTTGGAGAGCTGCTCGAAGTGGACTTGTTTGAGATAGGCCTCCAGATGGAATACCCTGCGCATCACGATCATGACCATCATGAGAGCGGCGATTCCCGAGAAGATCGCGCCCACCACGAAGTAGGGCCCGAAGATGGTGGAGTGCCAGCCCGGTTGCAGCGTCATCGCGAAGATGTAGGAGATCACCGTGTGGACCGAGACGGCAATCGGTATCACGACGACCATCATGATCGAGACGGCCCGGTTCAGAACCGCTTCTTGACGAGGTGTGCCCTCCCAGCCCCAGGAGAGAAACTGATAGAGCGGGTTCGGCCAGGCCCCACGATCCCGGAGCAGAGCGATGTCCGGTATCATCGGGATGAACAGATAGACGGTCGATGCCATGAAGTAGGCAGAGATCGCGGTCACATCCCAGAGGAGCGGCGATTGCAGGCGCCCGGAAGTGAAGATATTCAGCAGGCGGTCGGGGCGGCCCATATCCAGCAACGGGTGGAACCCACCGATGGCCAGCACGATGACCGTGATGACTTCCGCCATCCGCGTGATGGGTCGTCTCCATTCGGCCTTGGAGAGCCTGAGTATCGCCGAGATCAGCGTACCGGCGTGACTGATACCGATGAAGAAGACGAAGTTGACGATGTAGAAGCCCCAGCCCACGGGCTGGTTGAGGCCCGTGACTCCGAGTCCGTAGAGGATCTGGCGGCCGAAGAGCATCCAGCCGGCCAGGAGAACCAGGGTCAGAACCGTGAACGCGACGCGGAAGCCCGCGCCTCCCTCTTCAATGGGTCGGACGAGGGTGTGATCCTCGAAGTCGGCTCTCGCGATGGTGGTCTCGTCCATCTTCATTCCCGCTCCGAGAGGTAGAACACCTTCGGTTCCGTGCCGAGGTCCTCGCCCATGCGAAACGCCCGGGTGCTTGCTGCCAGGCGACTCACGCGGCTCTCAGGGTCGTCCAGATCACCGAACACGATGGCCCGAGCCGGACAGCTCTCTGCGCATGCGGTGGTCACGTCTCCGTCCCTCAAGTCTCGCTCCGCCGCTCTCGCCTCATCGCGGGCTATCTGGATGCGATGGTGGCAGAACGTACACTTCTCGACGACTCCCTTCGGACGAAGGGACACGTCGGGGTTCGCCCGCTTCAGCGTGTCGCCCAGCCAATCCGGCTCGTACCAGTTGAATACCTTGGCGGTGTACGGGCATGCGGCCATGCAGTACC
>QKDC01000166.1 GCA_003246755.1 Gemmatimonadota bacterium
ACGTGTCCGTGCAGTACGAAGATGGAACCGACGCCAAGGTCCGCGTGGTCCTGACCAGGGAAGACGAGTCCGCCACCGATGAGCAGAAGGAAGGTGTCCTGGTCGTCGATGCCAAGGATCCCAACCGCGTACTCAACCGGTACCCCGTGCCCGAGGGGGCTGTCCTCCACGTGGAGGAAGGCGCCCTCGTCACGCGAGGTGACAACGAGCGGCGGGCGACCGTGCTCTATACCTGGGACCCGTACAACGATCCGAGCATCGTGAAGATACCGGGAACCCTTCGGTGGAAGGACCTGGTGCCCGGCATTACTCTGCGCGAGGAGCTCGATGAGGGAACCGGACTCCGGTCCTTGGTGGTCACGGCCGACCCCGACCGAGAACTCCACCCCTCGGTCCTGGTCTACGCGAAGTCCCGCAAAGACCCGCAGGAATACACCCTCGCCGAGGGTTCGCGGATCATCCTCGGCTCACCCACGGATCAGGTGAGCCGGGCCATGGCGTTGCCGGATGCCGCCAATCCTTGGTCGTCGAAGTTCCAGGTCAAGGAAGTTCCAATCAACGAGGTGTGGCCCAGCAAGACCAAGAAGGAGAGTCGCGACCGGACGGTCTTTATCTCCTCCCCGGTCGAAATCGCCGAGGGAGTCACCGTCACCAAGATCCCGCGTCAAGCCTACAAGACCCGCGATATCACCGGCGGACTTCCTCGGGTCGCCGAGTTGTTCGAAGCACGACGCCCGAAGGACCCTGCAACCATTTCCGAGGTCGATGGCGTGGTCAAGTTCGGAGAGATCAAACGGGGCAAGCGTGAGATCTTTGTGCAGCCGACGGGAGCTGAGGGGGAGCAGCTGCATGAGGAAGAGCCACAGCTCTACGAAGTCCCGGCAGGGAAGCACCTTCGAGTGCACGAAGGCGACCGCGTACGCGCGGGAGACCGGTTGACCGAAGGACCCGTCAACCCGCACGATATTCTCCGGATCAAGGGCCCTCGCGCCGTGCAGGAGTATCTCCTGAATGAAGTCCAGGAAGTGTACCGGCTGCAGGGTGTGCGGATCGCCGACAAGCACATTGGTGTCATCGTGCGCCAGATGCTGCAGAAGGTCCGGGTCAGTGAGCCGGGTGACACCCACTTCCTTGAGGCCGAATCCGTCGATCGCGGCATGTTCAGGGAGGAAAACGAGAAGATGGTCAGACGGAAGGCCACGCCTGCCACGGCCGAGCCGATCCTGCTCGGAATCACCAAGGCGAGCCTCACGACACAATCGTTCATTTCGGCCGCGTCATTCCAAGAGACGACCCGAGTACTCACCGATGCGGCTATTCGGGGTGCGAAGGACGACCTCCGTGGGCTCAAGGAGAACATCATCATCGGGCACCTGATCCCGGCGGGAACCGGTCACTTCAGGTACACCGATCTGGAGATCGAGCCGCCAGCTGGTTTCGAGCCTCCACCACCGGTGACCGAAGCGGACGTCGAAGCCGACGCCTCCGCTGTGGTGGATACGGCGGTTGTGGGGTAGTCCTCCCACCAACGCAACACAGCGAAACGCCCGGGGAATCCCGGGCGTTTGTCTTTGCCGTCTATTGCGAAGGACGAACCGCCTAGCGGGGGATCTCCCCGACGCGACCGCCGGGGGAGATCGTGTACATCGGTCCCGGAAGCGGGACCTCGTTGAGTTGAAGGGGGGCTCTCCCGAGCGCGCGGAGGAAGGCGGGGAGGGTGTACTCATCCGATTGGGCATCGTCGACCACATACCCGAGGTCGCGAAGCGAGGCGGTGGTCACCGCACTCATCGGGTTGAAGCCCTGATCGATGAAACCCGTCATCAACTCGGCGTCGAAGGTGACCTCGCGCCAGTGCGAGTCCCGCGTGCCTCCGCCACCCGTATTCTCCACCGGGACGCTCTCCCCAGGATAGGTTCCCGGAAGTGCAGCTATGGCAAATGCGGCGCGTGCCGATGGCCCGGTGAAGAACGGATCACTGCCCCCTGCGCCCACGATGAGATCCAGATTATCCCAGATGGTCCCGATACCGAGCACATGTCCCATCTCATGCATGATGACCTGGGTCAATCGGCCATCCGCCTCGAGCGCTGCCAAGTCCGCGGTGTCAAAACGCATCCTCCCAACAAGAGGTATCCACCCTGGAACCCTGATCCAACAGGGCCCCGCCGATCCCAGGGTGCCTCCAACCCCATCGATTTCCTCCAAGTCGGCATAGATGATGAGATCATCGACGACTTCGTTCATCGTCGGGTTGCACTGTGTGGCGCCCTGCATGAACTGGATGTCCGCCACGTCTCCGAGGATCACTTGTTCCCACCGGGCCTCCGCCGCGTCAAAAGCGGCCTGTTGTGCTGGGGTCGGTGGATTGCGGAACCGGACCTCGATGTTGAACTGTGCGGGGGGCGGCGCGCTGGCCATGGCTTGAAACACGATGGGGGCAACCCCGACGGTCGAGGCCTCAAGCAGCTGAAGCGGATCCGTCGGTCCGAGGCGCCACGCTCCGACGCCCGCTCGTCCGGTGAAATCGGACACCGTGACACCTCCGGCAACCATCCCGCCGCCCTGGGTGACCGAGTAGGTGACATTCTGACCGGCAACGGGGTTGCCGATGGCGTCCGTCAGGATCACGGCGGGGATTTCGCCGAGGAAGTTCCCCAGCAGGCCTGACAACATCGTCGAACC
>QKDC01000078.1 GCA_003246755.1 Gemmatimonadota bacterium
CGCGATGGCGAACGGGTTCAGTGCGACGATCACGATGACGATCCACCGCTACGCTGAGGCCTTCGCCTCGAGTGGGGTTGCGGCGCTGCTCTGGGATCACCGCAACTTTGGCATCAGTGACGGTGAGCCCAGGCAGCAGATCAATCCATGGCTCCAGGCGCGGGGCTATCGGAGCGCCCTGGATGCCCTTGCGGCGGAGTCGAGGGTCGACCCTGAGCGCATCAGCGTCTGGGGCGACAGCATGGCCGGAGGTGTCGTGTTGGTCGTGGCCGCATGCGACGAGCGCGTTCGCGTCGTCGTAGCCCAGGTCCCCGCGTGCGGTCGGACGCCACCTCCGGAGGATCCAGATGGACAGCGATTCGCGCAGATTCGCTCGACTCTCCTCGAAGGGGACATCGACCCGACACCGGGCACGACCGTGGGGCCACTTCCAGTGGTCTCCGCCGATCAAGCAGGTACCCCTTCACTCCTCACCCCCCTGACGGCGTTCCGGTGGTTCATCGAATATGGAGCGCGCCACAACAGCGGCTGGCAGAACCAGGCTACCCGAGCCGCGCCACCGGTACCCGAGCCCTACAGCCCGGCCCTCGCGGCCCCCTTCGTGACCGTCCCCACCCTGGCCCTGATCTCGCCCGACGACGAGATGCCCGGCGCCAACCCGCACGTCTCGCGGGCTGCGTTCCTGGCGGTCGCTGGGCCCACAGAGATCGTGGACATCGAGGGCGGTCACTTCGGTCTCATGTTCGATCCGTCGCCGGAGCTCGATTCCTCGATCCGAACGCAGACTCGGTTCCTCATCCGCCACCTCTGAAGAAGCCGCCGCACCATTCTCCTGGAATGGGGGCTGTCTGACAACGGATTCTCCTGCGGGTGCTCAGGGCGAAACCATCGCATTGCGGTCGGCTCCCCGGCACTCGTCGCGCGTCGAGGTCTCTCTCCGGAGCCAAGGATGACCTCAGCGGACTCCTTCCACCATCCAACGCACCTCCCAGCGCTCGACACCCACTGCGGCCCCAATGGCCAGCCCCCCAGCAAGGCCCAGCGTCCCAAGCCCTACTGCCGCAATTGCCATCGATGCACCAGCCGAATCACACCTCGCACAACCCTCTGGAGAAAGAGCTCCGAGAAGGAGCCCGAGGCTGGCACCCCCGACGGTGCCGATGAGCATCCCCCGGAATGCCCCGGCGCCGCGACTCTTCCCGGCGCTGATCTCCAGCTTTGCCAGGTCCTCCAAAGCGAACCTTCGGTACTCTGTCCGGGAGACCTGGAGAACGAGAGTGTCTCCTTCAAGTCCCGAAAACCTGCCCGAGGCGACGCTGGGTGACTCACCGCCGGACACTCCACGCAGTCGGATGCGCTCGCCCTGCTGTGGGATGGCCTGCCGCGGGAGGGTTTGAGCGCCGACGGGCGGGGAGAACGATACGCCGACGGAGATAGCCAAACTGAGAAGTCCAGCTCGGATCATCGACTACCTCCCTGAAGGCCACCTGCCAGGCGGAGTCTCGTTTGGGAAAGACCAGGCGACTCCAGATAGTCATCCATGGCGGGAAGGGGCCTCCCTCGACCCAGACCACCGATGACTAGTGGCCTGTAACAACTGAACGTTAAGCAACACAGATGCGGCGGGAGGGATCGTCATACTGCCATTTGATGATCCGAGGCTCTTTGTTGTAGTGGCGGATGTAGGCCATGATGCGACGGGCGAGATCCTTGACGGAGGTGAAGACGCCCCGGTGGATGAGGTCGCGTTCGATCTTGGAGAACCAGAGCTCGACCTGGTTGAGCCAGGAGGAGTAGGTGGGAGTGAAGTGGAGGTGGACGTGGGGTCGATCTTCGAGGAACTGCTGAACGGCCCGGGTCTTATGGATGGCCAGATTGTCCAGGATGATGTGGACTTCCCGACCCTCGGGTTGTCTGGCGAGGAGATCGGCAAGGAAAGCGACGAACTCATTGGTGGTGTGACGGGCGGTGGTCTTGCCATGGACCTCCCCGGTCTGGGTATCGAGGGCGGCGAAGAGGGAGAGGGTCCCATGGCGCACGTACTCGAACCCATGGCGTTCGGCCCGACCCGGCGAGAGGGGAAGGATGGGGTCCTTCCGGTCCAGAGCCTGGATGGCCGTTTTCTCATCTACGCAGAAGACCACAGCATGCTGGGGAGGATGCAGGTAAAGACCGATGACATCGGCGGCCTTGGTCTCGAAGTCGGGATCATTGGACGCCATGTAGCGATCCATGCGGTGAGGCTGAATCCCGTGCTTCTTCCAGACCCGGGCCACCATCATGTGATGGACTCCCAGCTTCTTGGCCAAGCGCCGAGTGCTCCAGTGCGTGGTGCCATCGGTGGGCTTCTTGCGGGTGTGGTCCAGGATCCGAGCTTCCATCCGGGGCGTGAGGACCGTGACGGGCCGTCCTTCATGCCGGGTGTACAGTCCCGCGAGCCGCTCCTCCAAGAACCGCTTCTTCCATTTGCTGATGAAGGGTTCGGAGCAGTCGACCTTCTCGGCGATCTCCCGGTACGTGGCTCCCTCGGCAAGGAGGAGGAGCACTCTCGCGATGCGGGCATCCTCGGCCCGACCTCTCCGGCTTCGCACCCGTCGCTCGAGCTCCGTGCGCTCTGCTTTTCGCAGCTTGATGGGCTGGGTCTTCATGCCCATCAATATAATACTAAGCGTTTAAGTGT
>QKDC01000100.1 GCA_003246755.1 Gemmatimonadota bacterium
CAATCATGACTTGTCTTCCCCCTTCGAGCCGTCAGGTATCGGCTCCGTCCAAAGAGATCTTCGGTGATCGTAACGGCTTCCCACCTTCCTGTGGGCAACAAGGCCGCGGTCTGCTCCGCGCGTTGGGAATCCACCTCCAAGACCAGGTGTCCACCTGGGGAGAGCAGCTCAGCCACCTCCGCCAAGAGCTGGGCCGTTGCCCGCAGCCCGTCGGGGCCACCGTCGAGTGCGAGAATGGGTTCATACTTCCCGACCGACGGGTCGACCGATGCCACTTCCTCCCGGGTCAAGTAGGGCGGGTTGGACACCACAAGGTCGAATTGTCGACCCGCAACGGGAAGGCACCAGCTTCCGAGTTGCCACTCCACTTCGAGACCGAGCGACTCCGCATTTTCCCGAGCCAAGGCGAGCGCATCCGCTGAAAGATCGACACCCACGACGCGGTCGTAGTCACCTTCATGGGCGAGCGCCAAGGCAAGGCAACCGCTCCCGGTCCCGAGATCGAGCGCTGCCCCGCGGGGCTGGATCCCGAGGGCAATGTCGATCAAGCCCTCTGATTCGGGTCTCGGAATCAGGGCGCGGCGATCGGCCCGCAGTGTCAGGTAACGAAATCCCACCGACTCACAGGCATAGGCAATCGGCTCCCCGGCGGATCGGCGTTCCACGGCAGTTCGAAAACGCGAAAGGCCCTCACCGGTTTCACTCGCCATCGCCATTCGCGCCAACCAAATATCGGCAGCATGCCCGTGGTTGACGGTTCTCCAGATCGTGTGGGCCTCCCGTCGTGGGGCCGGAACGCCTGCGTCCCCAAGACACCGCTCGGCCCATTTCAGGGTAGCCTGGACCGACGGCAACGTGTCAGGCACGCGTCTGCTCTTCACGGCTGGCCGTCCGGAGTGCCTCGACGAGCTCACCGATGCCCCCATCGAGCACTTCCGACAGATTGAACAGCGAGAGGTTGATCCGGTGATCGGTGATTCGGCTCTGGGGGAAGTTATAGGTCCGCACCTTGGCCGACCGATCTCCCGTTCCGACCATTGATCGGCGCTCCGCCGCGCGAGCGGATTCCTGCTCCGCCAAGCGCCGATCGAGGAGCCGCGCCCGAAGGACCTCCATCGCTTTGATCTTGTTCTGAAGTTGTGATTTCTGATCCTGCTGGGAAACCACGATTCCCGTGGGAAGATGCGTGATCCGAACCGCACTGTCGGTGGTGTTGACGCTCTGGCCGCCGGGGCCCGAACTCCGGAAGACGTCAATTCGGAGTTCGTTGGGCTCGATCTTGACGTCCACTTCCTCCGCCTCCGGCAGCACGGCAACGGTCGCTGCGGAGGTGTGTATGCGCCCTTGGGTCTCTGTCTCTGGTACCCGCTGTACCCGATGCACACCCGACTCACGCCGAAGCAGACCGTAGGCACCGTCCCCTCGGACACAGGCGATGACCTCCCGAATGCCCCCGACGTTCCCTTCACTCAACGTGAGGATCTCGACGGTGAGCCCATGGCGTTCGGCAAAGCGCGTATACATTCGCAGGAGCTCACCCGCGAAGAGTCCCGCCTCATCACCACCCGTCCCGGCGCGAATCTCCAGAATCGCATCCCGATCTTCGAGCGGGTCTCTGGGAACGAGGAGCGCATCGAGTTCCTGTTCGAGTTGGTTGATCTCTTCGGGAAGTCTCTTCAGGTCGATCTCTGCCAATTCGAGGAGATCGGGATCCTCGGCGGTTGCGATCAATTCGCTGGCCTGTGAATGTTCGTCTCGGAGCCGGGCCAGTCGCCCGGCGATCCGCACGATCGGGGAGAGTCGGGCGTGTTCACGGCCCAGCAACTTGAGCTTCGCCGGGTCGCGGGCCGTGGCGGGGTCCGCCAACTGCCTGGCGACCTCCTCCGCCCGGTCCAACGCTTGGCGGAGCAAGGCCTCCATGGATCAGGCCTGGGGACCGGCGGACTCGGAGGAGTACTTCCGGCGGAACCGGTCCACTCGTCCTGCCGTGTCCACCAAGCGCTGCTTCCCGGTGAAGAACGGGTGACACTGTGAACAGACCTCGACATGAATCGTCGCGGCGGTTGACCGGGTTTCAAACGTGTTCCCACAGGGGCATTCGACCTGAATGGTCCGATAATGCGGGTGCAGATTGGCCTTCATGACGGTTCTCCTTCAAGTCCCCCTCCAGGATCTGTCCTGTGGGGCTGGTGCAGCCAAGAAAGCTAGCGGAGTGTGAAGTACCGATCAAGCACGGCAAGTTCAACTGAATTGACACCTTGCGGGCACTAACATATCGTCCGCCACAAGGACGCCGTGACTATCAAACCCCTGGAAGTACTCCGGCAGGTACCCCTCTTCGCCTCTCTGCCCGACGAAGAGTTGGAGGCCTTTGCCCCGCTCATGCGCGAACGGCGGTTTCCGCGAGGAAGCGTCATCCTGATGCAAGGGGATCCCGGCGATGCCCTCTACGTCATTGCCCGGGGCCAGGTGAAGGTGGTGCTGGTCGGAGAGGATGGTCGCGAAGTCATCCTCTCGGTGCTCGGGGTGGGATCGTTTTTCGGGGAGATGGCACTCCTCGATAACGATCCCCGATCCGCCCACGTCGTTGCGATGGAAGAGGCCACCCTCCTGCAGTTGCGACGTGAGGACTTCCAATCACGACTCCGCTCCTCCCCCGACGTTGCCATCGCACTGCTGCGCGAGCTCACCCATCGGCTTCGGAGGGCGGATGACACCATCGGGAGCTTGGCGCTTCGGGACGTCAACGGACGCGTGGCCCACCTGCTTCTCGAGTTGGCCGAGGAGGAGGGAGGGGGACGAATCACCCGGAGATTGACCCACGCAACCTTGGCACAGATGGTGGGGGCCAGCCGCGAGACAGTGTCCCGAACGCTCCGTGCCTTGACCAAGACGGGGGCGGTACAAGTGAGTCGAAAAGAAATCACCATCCTGGATCCTGAAATGCTCCAGCGCCTGGCGCAGCATGTGTGACCTGGATCACAGATTCCCGGTGATGCCGCCGGCTGCCACGGTGACTCCCTGGCGCTACCTTGGAGGGACGAGGTGAGCGCATCGGTCTGGAGCATGCGGTTCTGGGGAGTCAGGGGATCGTTTCCCTGCCCCGGTGCCACCACTGCTCGGTATGGCGGGAACACCCCGTGCGTGTCTCTTGAAGGCCCTGGCCCGTCACTCATTCTGGATGCGGGCACCGGGATCCACGCTTGCGGCCACGCACTCTTGGAGCGAACGGAGGGACCAGGAACCATCGATGTGATCCTGACCCACACGCATTGGGACCACATCATGGGCCTCCCGTACTTCGAGCCACTGTATCGTGAGGGGTGGACGGTCCGGATCCACGGACCGAGGCCCGAGACGAGGTCCTTGAGAGATGTGATTCACGCGTTGTGGGAGCCGTCTGTCTTCCCGGCGGTGCCCGTCGCTGATCTTCAGGTGGTGGAACTCCGTGATGACGATTTTGCCATCGCAGGATGGCGCATTCGGTCGTACGCGATGCACCACCCCGGTCGCACGCTGGGATATCGTATGGAACGACCCGGGGTTCGCCCCGTGGCGTACCTGACCGACAATGAGTTGGAAAAACCGGAGGAACCCGCCGGGTCCCAATGGCGAGTGGGACTAGTAGATTTCCTCCGTGGCGTCGGGACCCTGGTACACGATACCATGTTCACCGACGCTGAACTGGAAACCCGGCACGGGTGGGGGCATTCGAGTCCGGATGCCGCGGTTCGACTGGCTGCCGAGGCGGAGTGCCGGGAGTTGTTCCTGTTTCACCACGACGTCGAGAAGGACGACGTGGCCATGGATACGGTGGTTCGGTCGACACGACTCTTCGCTGCAGGTATCGCCCCTGGGCTGAGCGTCGACCCCACGATCGAGGGAACCACCCTCGGGTTGGAGGACACATGAGATATCTAACGATGACCGCGCTGCTGACACTCGGTGTGGCTGCGCCCCCCACGACGGGAATTGCCCAGCAGGACACTCGCCCGGGCCTGGCCGTTCTACCCTTCGAGAATGGCGGATCCTACGGGAAGAACCGTGAGGACTACGAGGCACTGCGGAAGGGCATCGCCGGTCTGATGATCAGCGAACTGCACCAGCAGAATATCCGGGTGGTCGATCGCGCCGAAACCAATCGTGTCCTCGACGAGCAGGCGCTCGCATCCTCAGGCCGGGTCGATGCGTCCACCGCTGCCCGGGTGGGTCAGCTGGTTGGCGCCCGATACATGATCACCGGTACGTTCATCGATCTCTACGGCGATTTCCGCCTCGACGCGCGGATCATCGATGTCGAAACCGGAGAGATCCTGAAGACGGTCCGCAGCAATCCAGATCTCAAGGATATCAAGGAACTCGACCGCATCATCAACTCGGTGGCAACCCGGATATTGGCGGAAAGCCCACTCCCCGCCCTGCCCTCCTCCGGTGCGTCCTCAGGCGCCGGTGCAGCGCCGGTAGGAGAGGCCGAACACGTACCCACCGAAGCACTGATTCTGTATAGTCGCGCTTTGCTCTACGAGGACGACGGCAAGGTGGGGAAAGCGATCGAGTACTATCAGAAGGCCCTCGATCAGTTTCCTTCGTTCCCCGAGGCCCAGGAAGGCCTCAAGAAGGCGAGGAACTCACAGACCGGCTGAGCGATTCCACGCCGACCAGGACCGCTGCGTGGGCGGGGAACATCAAGGCGCTCACGTCGCCGAATTGCTGAGTTATGATCGGCAGGATCGCCAAGATCACCCCGATCGCCGAGGCCGAAAAGGCGAAGCGGGCGAAGAGCGTTCCCGCCCGGAGTCGTTTGACGCCCCCTCGTAGCATCCCCGGTGTCAGACCGAGCAACACCAAGGCCGCCACGCTGAAATGAAGGACATTCAGATTGCGATAGGCTGCCACATGATCACTCAGCCCCCACAGCCAGAGAATGAGCAGCGCGCCAACGGCCACGAAGACCTGCCACAGGGCCACGCACGCCAAGAAGCCCCACCGAGCCACCCCAGAGCGACGGGCAAGTAACCCCAGGGCCAAGAGCGTCGCACCTATCCCAAGCCCGAGCCCTCCGAGCACTCGATTCGGCGCCTTGGGGACTTGGAGCGGTACAGAATACCCATCCGATTCTGCGACCTGAATTTCACGGCGCACCAGAGGCACGGACCCACCAACCGAGTCCGGGACCCGGACCCCACGGATGTGCTGCTGCAACAGGGCCGGCAGGAAGGATTCTTCCAACGCCGTGATCGGCCGATCGGCGGCGGGACCGAGAAGGAACATCGCGCCAAAGTAGATCGCCAGGTTGTTCTCGAGGGAGCGTCGAGTGTGATCGCGAAGCGTCATGGAACTCGGCGTCGACTCCAGGTAATCGCGGAGTGCCCCGCCGATGGCCGAGTCGATTTGATCCCGTATCCTGGTTGAGCAGTTATCGCGATAGTAGTCGTAGCGATAGGTCCCGCTGTCCTGGGCGAAGTTGAGTTCCAGCGCCTGGTTGAGGCTCGCTCTCTGGCCAGCATCGAAACGCAGTTCCTGGAGCGTGACCGACCGGCCCAGGCGCACATAGGCGTCGATCAGGGCCCCGCCATCTGCACGACCCATCCAGTAGGCCATCTGGCCGCGCGCGAAGCGCCAGAGGAAGCCCTGCTGCTCGAAGTTGAAGCGACCATAGTCGTAGGCTGGACCGCGCCCGGTCACCGTGTCCCTGATCCAGACCGCGTTGTGACCGAACCGTTCCCAGACTTGGGGACCGGGACCGAAGGTGACGAGATACACGGCGGTGTGATCGCCAATGTCGCTGGATGAGATGTCCTGAGCCGCGAGTCCTCCCTGAAGGAAGAAGCTCAGTACCATCACGACGCCAAACTCCCGAGAACCCCGGCGGGGGTTCGAGAGGGGTAGCGTCACAGGGTAACGTCCCGTCCCGATGCGGCAGATTCGTAGACGGCCTCGAGAATGCGGAGCGCCTTCACCTGTTCGTCGAGCCCGGGAACTGTGGCCTCTCCCCGAACGGCCGCGAGGAAGTGTGCCCACTGCGCACGGAAGGACGCCAGAAAGAGGTTCTCCCGACTCCCCGACGTGGTGGGAGACACGTCGTGAATGGCCCCATGCATCTCCTTCCAAACCCGGAGCGGGTTGAGGCTGGCGGATCCCTTGGCACCACGGACATTGGCCCCGAAGTACTCACCAGCCCCCACATTCCGCCAAGTGACATCGACGAAGATCGAGAGACCATCATCACACACGATGAAAGCGCTTCCCGACTGCTCGACTCCATCGCTCCCCGACGTGCCGGGACCCAGGGCCGCACTGACACGTTTCGGTACCGGGTTGCCGGCCAGCCAGAAAGCGAGATCGATCATCGTGAGACCCAGGTCGAACATCACGCCGCCACCAGACTCCCCCGGTCGCTGACGCCAACCCAACGGGGCTCTGCTGGGCCGCCCCATGTGCCAGCCCGCGCGAATGCTGTCCACCCGACCTAATTCTCCACTTTGGACGAAGCTCCGAATCGCCTGGGTATCCGAACGGTACCGATGATTCATGCCGACGGTGATGATCCGATCGCTGGACCCGGCACGCCGTGCGATTCGCGCTGCGCTCTCCGTCGAGAGCGCCAGAGGCTTCTCGACGAAGACATGCAGTCCGGCCGACAGTGCCGCGAGGAGATGTGCTTCATGAAGATGATTTGGGGTGCAAATCAGGAGGGCGTCGAGTTCCTCATGTTGTAGGAGATCCTCGATGTCGTCGTAGAAATTTGCGATCCCGTGCCGGCTCGCGAGCGCACGCGCCTTGGGCAGGTCCTTGTCACAGAGAGCAACGACGCGTGCCCCCTTCACCTTGCGGAGCACCGGGAGATGCGCCACCTGAAGTACCGCACCCGCGCCGACGACACCGAGTCGGAGTGTCTCACTCATGGAAGAATCTGCCCTAGCGTCGATTGCCTCCCAAAGATAGCACGCCGCGGCAGTGGTCTCACCATTGCCGGACGAGCGTCGTCCCCGGAAAGTAGGCGGAGAGAATGGCTTCGGCGGACTGGCCCGCGCGGGCGCGGCCCACCGAACCCCATTGACAGAGCCCAACACCGTGTCCCGCACCACCGCCGTCGGCTTCGAGACCGGTCATGCCATTGGGACCGTGCAAGACCGTCAGCCGGAACCTGGCACTGCGGAGCAGCCGACCAGCCTCCGGCCGCAGAACCTGCCGGATCGCCGCTCCTCGCACCGACACCGACCGGTCGGTGAGTCGGATCGCGATCTCCTCGACCCGTCCCGAACCCGTTCTGGACTTCACGGTCACGTCCCGGGGAATCCCGATCTGACTCTGGGCGACTCCCAGCGGAGGGAGGGTCTGTCGAAGGGTCTCCCGGAGGGCGGTGGCATCCCACCGCTCTTTCCAGTGATACCTGGGTGAGATCGAGCACCAACTCGTTCCATCCGGTGAAGCATCGGACACCGATTGGAGGTATGGCCTGCGGGCACTGGCGAAGACCTCCTCCCCCGCCGCCGTCCGACCACCGCAAGTCGAGTGGAAGAAGGCGTCGATCGGCACCCCATCAAACGTCAATACCAGGCCCCTCGAGGCCACGACGGCATCGCGTCCTTGCGGGAGCTCTCGGGCGACTCCGCCATAAGCCTGATCGGCCACCGTCGCAAGCACGTCATACCCCAACCGGCGGTATCGCCCCAGCATCTTGAGAGCGAAAGTGCGTGAAACGATTGCCTGGGCCTGGAGCGCCTCGAGTTCATCGGGGCCGCGCCGGCCCATCTCCGCATTGACCACACCCATCAGATAGGCCTCGATACCCACCCGATTGACGACCAGCAGCCGAGACCCCAGCGCACTGAGATGCAGCGAGCCCCGGTAGTCCCGATCGTCCACCCGCACCAAACCATTCGGCCCGGTCGGGCGTACCACGACCTGGAGCGCGGGCCCGATCACCGAGCTGCCGATCGCCACGGCAATCCGGTCGCCTTGTGCGGAAAGCCGGGTGACACCTTCTGCATCGAGATTGAGGATGGGCGCCCCGGTTTCGTCCCAGATGGTCAGCGCGTCACCACCGCCCACACGGACCACACTTGCGTCGGTGACGATGGCCACGCGGATCTCCGGCTCCAGTCGATCGTCAGGGGATGGATGGGTGGCCGGGGGAGGACTGTCGGCGGCAGGCACACAGGCGAGGAACCCGGTGACCAGACAACCCAGCAGAACGGTATTGCGGAGACGACCCACTACGACAGAAAACTCTCCAGCGCCTTGGCCCGGCTTACATGACGGAGCCGACTCAGGGCCTTCTCCTTGATCTGGCGAACGCGTTCCCGGGTGATACCCAAACGGCTCCCGATCTCTTCGAGGGTCAGCGGTTCGGGCTCATCGAGCCCGAAGTAAAGACGCAAGATCTTCGCTTCGCGCTCTTTGAGCGTCGTGAGCACCTCCTCGATCGACTGGGTCAGGGCGTGCTCGAAGGTCTCCTGATCGGGGCCGGCATTTTGGGTGTCGGGGAGGTAGTCAAGCAGTCGGTTGTCCTCACCGGGAGTCATCGGTGCATCGAGGGAGAGATGGCTTTGGGAAATGGAGAGCGTCTTCTGGACCTCCTCCATTTCGATGTCCATGCCCTCGGCGATTTCCGACGCGGTCGGCTCCCGGCCGAGTTCCTGGAGCAAAGCCGACGAGCGGCGGGTGATTCGGTGGAGGGTGCCGGCCCGGTTCAAGGGAACGCGCACGATGCGACTCTGCTCCGCCAGGGCCTGGAGGATGGCCTGCCGAATCCACCACACCGCATAGGAAATGAACTTGATACCCTTGGTCTCGTCGAATTTGTGCGCGGCCCGGATCAAACCCAAGTTGCCTTCATTGATCAAATCAGCGAGGGAGACGCCTTGGTTCTGATACTTCTTGGCAACCGACACCACGAACCGCAAATTGCTTCGGACCAGTTTGTCGAGCGCCTCTTCATCACCCCGGTGGATCTTCTGCGCGAGAGTGACTTCCTCGGCCTGATTGATGAGAGGGTACTTCGAGATTTCTCGGAGATACTGATCCAGAGAGCCTTCGTCAGATGTGGACGAGTGTCGGGTGGACCCGACCTGGATCGGTCGCATGCGGCGGGCCTCAGCTTACGCTGGTGTGGGGTAAGCGAACCTTACGCAGGACCCGACGCCTGCGCAACCACATATCGACAATCAAATCACTCGTCATAGTTGTCGATCTGTGCCCGTTGCAGCGTCCCCGAGAAATCGACATAGGCGACCTTGGTCTCGGAGTAGAAATGATAGACCTCCCATCCACCTTCTCGATGACCGTTACCCGTCTGCTTCACCCCACCGAAGGGAAGATGCGCTTCAGCACCGATGGTAGGGGCGTTGATATAGGTAATCCCATTCGCCAAGTCTTCCATGGCACGGAAGGCCAGGTCGACCCGACGGGTGTAGAGTGAACTCGACAGGCCAAAATCTACTCGGTTGTTGATACGAACCGCCTCCTCGTAGTTCCCGATCTTGATCACGCTCAAGACCGGTCCAAAGACTTCCTCCAAGGCGATGCGATGATGAGGACGCACCCCGGCAACGATCGTGGGCCGGTAGAACCAGCCATCGGCGAGACGAGCACCGCTTCCCTTTCTCCCGCCACAGACGACTTCGGCCCCCTGGTCGCGGGCGATCGAGACGTATTGATCGGTCTTGTCGCGTGCCGCCTCGTGGATCAACGGCCCAACGTCCGTCCGTTCGTCGAGTCCATTGCCCAGGCGAAGCTTCTGGGCGGCATCAACGAGTCGCGCCAGGAAGCGATCATGGATCTTCCGGTGCAACAGGAGCCGGCTCGTCGCGGTGCAACGCTGACCGGTCGTGCCAAAGGCGCCCCACAGTACGCCCTCGAGCGCGAGATCAAGGTCGGCATCATCCATCACGATCATCGCATTCTTCCCACCCATCTCCAGGGACAACCTCTTGTGCATCCGACCACAGGTCTCCCCGATGACGCTTCCCGTGGCCGTCGACCCCGTAAAAGAGATCACCGGTACCCCAGGGTGCTCAACCAAGGCCCGGCCAGCTGCGGAGCCACTCCCGTGGACCAATTGGATCACCTCGGGCGGCAGCCCTGCTTCCAGAAGGGCCTCCACGAGCAGGTGAACGGAGTGCGGTACGTCATGGGCAGGTTTGATGACGACGGCGTTTCCACAGGCCAAGGCCGGGAACATCTTCCAGGTGGGAATGGCCATGGGGAAGTTGAACGGCGTGATCAGACCCGCGATTCCGATGGGGCGGCGATAACTCATCGCCCATTTCTGACGCAACTCGGACGGGACCGTATAACCAAAAAGCCGCCGGCACTCGGACGCCGCATAGTACGCCGTGTCGATCCCCTCCTGCACGTCACCCCGGGTTTCGGTGAGCACCTTACCCATCTCTCGGGTCATCGCTCGCGCGATCTCCTCTTTGCGCTGTGACATGATGTCACCCACGATCCGGAGGACATCTCCCCGCTCTGGGGCTGGCGTGCGAGACCAGCGTTCGAACCCACGCTGGGCAGACGTCACCGCCTCGGCCACGTCCCGTGGTCCAGAATCCGGGAACCGGCCGATCAGGTCATTGGTGTCCGCGGGATTTCGGTTCTCGACATATCGACGCGTCGTGGGTGCGACCCATTGGCCGCCAATGAAGTTCTTGAAGGTCGGGGTGCGTTTGGCTTTGGGCATGTTCTGTAATTTCACTGAGCGGTGAAAAGAGATGGCTTACTGGCAGAACCACGTGAGTTGCTCGGAGGCGTACCCGAGTCGAGGAAGCAGTACTCGCACCAGGAGGGCGAGCCCCCAAAACATCACTCCGGTGGCGGCAATGTGGGCGAGCCCGATGCGCTTCCGCCAGGTCGACACGGCCGCCCAACCGCCCGTGAACATAACGACGCCGAGTGCACCCATGTAAACGAAGAGGCCGAGTCCACACGCATTGGGATATGGCCACTGTGTCATGGCCGCTCCCAGGACCACACCCAAACCGACCCTGAACCAAGCCCCCGCGACCGAATGGGGACGCATCGGGCTCTTCGCGGCCTGTGAAACCGGTTTCGCCCCCGTAGCACCGGCGCCTCCACGTCCCCCCTGCGCCACGGGAACCGAGGCCGAGGCTTTGGGGGGGGACTTGCCGATCAACTTGTCAATCTCGGCGAGTTCCTTGTCCCAATCCCGGGGCGGTGTCCCTGTCATCCGTTCTCCCTGGTCAGTCCGTAGCGTTCGATCTTCTTGTAGAGATTCGAGCGTGGCATCGCCAAGGCACGGGCGGTCTCGGCCACATTCCAATGATGCTCACGGAGTCGGGACAGGAGGAAACTCCTCTCGGCCTCCTGTCGGAACTCATCGAACGTCCCCACCATCGGAACATCCGGAGCGTCTCCCTGGACGTGACCACCAAACGCCGGCAGCAACCCTTCCACGTCCGCGGCGGTGATCTCTCGCTCCGGCGCGAGAATCATCAACCGCTCGACGGCGTTGCGAAGCTCACGCACATTGCCAGGCCATGAGCGACGCTGGAGCGCCCGAGTGGCTTCCGGAGTAAAAACGCGAACCGGCATTCCGGCCCGTCCACGGATGTTCTCACTGAAATGCTCTACCAGCAATGGAATATCCTCGAGACGATCCCGAAGCGGGGGGACCTCGATCGGGACTACGTTGAGACGGTAATAGAGATCATCCCGGAAACGGCCCTCTTCGATCTCCGTTTCCAAGTGCTTGTTGGTTGCCGCGAGCACCCGGACATCGACGGTAATGGCCTTGCCCCCTCCAATGCGCGTCACCACGCCTTCTTCGAGCACACGGAGCACCTTCGCCTGGGCCGCGAGAGACATATCACCGATCTCATCCAGGAAAAGTGTGCCCGTGTCTGCCAGCTCGAACTTCCCGGGTCGGTCGGACACCGCGCCGGTAAAGGATCCCTTGATATGTCCGAACAGCTCGCTCTCGATCAGCTCCGATGGAATGGCAGCGCAGTTGACCTCCACGAATGGAAGCGAGGCCCTCGGCGACTGATCGTGGATCGCCCGGGCAACCAACTCCTTGCCGCTCCCGTTCTCTCCCGTGATCAGGACGCGGGCGCCGGTCGGGCCTACCTTCTCGATCGTATCCCACACCGCGCGCAGTGCTGGGCTTTGCCCCACCATCGCGTACCGCTCGTCCACACTCGCCCGCAGCCGCTCGTTCTCGATGATGAGCTCGGTCCGCGCCAGGGCGTTCCGGATCGTAACGAGGAGCCGATCGGTGTCGAGGGGTTTTTCCAGGAAGTCGAAGGCGCCCTGCTGGGTCGCTTGCACCGCCGTCGCGACGGTGCCATGCCCGGAGATCATGACGACGAGTGCGCGTGGATCGAGGTCGCGCAATCGGCTCAGCGTTTCGAGTCCGTCCAGTCCCGCCATCTTCACATCGAGGAAGACGAGATGGGGACGGAACTCGGGATAGACGGTAATCGCTTCGCCACCCGAGGATGCGCCTTTCACCTCGTACCCCTCGTATTCGAGGACCTGTCGGATGGCGTCACGTACACCAGACTCGTCATCCACGACGAGGAGGCGGATCGTCATCGGGACGGCCTATCCGCGGAGATCGTACTCGGCACGCGCGGCATATCGCGGTCCCCCGGGGCCCAACTCACTCTCGAACAGGACGATCCGAGAGGCCAAGAAGGCAGGCTGTGGCACCACCCCTTCGAGCAGCTTGAGCGCGTTTGGAGGCAGGCGGTGTCCCTCCCGGACTCGACCGAGCGTGATATGTGGATGAAAGGGCCGACCTTCCGGTGGGAAGCCGATCCGCTCGCCACCGCGCTCGATCCGGTCCTGGAGCAGTTCCAGTTCGGGTTCCGCCTCGAGGTCGAGGCGAATGACTCGGGGACGGTGGGGATGCGGAAAGACCCCTGCCCCCTGGATCGACATGGTCATCGGACGCATTCCCTCCACCGCAAACCCGAGCATCTCCGTGATCGTTCCCAAACGGTCGGGGGTCACCTCACCGAAGAACTTGAGTGTCAGATGGAGGTTCTCCTCATTGACCCACCGGACTGGCCATCCCTCCCTACCGAGCTTCTTGAGCGTCCCTGCCGCGGACGGAACGGCGTCATCAGGGAGGGGGACGGCTGCGAATAGCCTCACGACATCCCCTCCCCCACCACCCCATCGAGCACGAGCAGACCTCCACTCCGGTATCCCGCACCATCCAGTTCGACGGACTCGAAGCCAAGTGAGGTGAACTCAGCGACGAGATCATCCCAGCGTCCCTCGAGTGCGGCATGATGATGCAGCTCCGTCTCGATTCGGGCCAACTTCCCATGGTGCCGGACTCGCAGGTCTCCCGTGACCCCCAAGGCCCTCAGCAGCTCCTCCGCACGTTCGATCTGCCCGAGGCGCTCGGGGGTGACCTCCAGACCAAAACGAATCCGGCTCGCCAGGCAGGGCTGCGCGGGTGCATTCCAGATAGGCATGCCCAGTTCCCGAGCCGCGGCCCGGACATCATCCTTCCCCCAACCCAGATCCAGGAGCGGAGACACGACCTCACTCTCATTCGCGGCACGGAGGCCCGGCCGGTGATCCCCGAGGTCATCCAGGTTGGTCCCGTCGATGATCGTCTCGAATCCCCGTGCCTCCGCAACCTCACGAAGGCGAGACCAGAGTTCCGATTTGCAGAAGTAGCAACGTGACGTCGGATTCGCGACGTAGCGTGGGTCGTCCAACTCATGCGTATCGAGTTCGAGAACTGGGATGGCGAAACGCCTGGCGAGGTCTCTCGCCACCTGGAGTTGAACCTCCGGATACGATGGGCTGACCCCGATGACGGCAAGGAACCGATCGGGACCAAGCCTACGGGCACCAACGACGCCGAGGAGGGCAGAGTCGACGCCCCCGGAGTACCCGAGAAGCACGCGCCCGAGTCCATCGAGATGGGCTTCGAGTCCTGCGAGGTCTGGCATGGACAAATCATAACCCCAATCCGAAGCTACCGAAACGCAGAAACGAGCCGTTGCGTTGACCCGACAGTCCCATTTTGGTTAGAGGATGGTCCCCGACGACCGACTGCTTCATGTGACGCCAGCGCTGGCGATCCCCCGGGCCGAACTCGTGTTTCGTGCAACAACGGGCGGGGGACCGGGGGGCCAGCACGTCAACCGGTCCGCCACACGTGTCGAACTCTGGTGGAACGTCGAGGACAGTCCGTCACTCTCTCCCGAACAGCGCGACCTCCTCCTCAGTCGCCTTGCACACCGCATCGACAAGCGTGGTCGGCTGCGACTCGTCTCGGGAACCCGTCGTAGTCAGACGATGAACCGCGACGATGTGATCGGACGTTTCGTGAACGTGGTTGGCTCAGCCCTGGCCGTGAAACCGATACGGAGACCCACGAGGCCATCGAGGGCAGCGGTCGAGCGCAGATTGGAGACCAAGCGACGCCAAAGTGAGCAAAAGAGGAGGCGGCAGCGGGTCGACCGTGAGGACGAATGAACGTATCCGAGTGGGAGTGGCGCTATTTCGGGACTCGGGAAGTACGTCTCGCACGGGGATGGGCGGCCGGCGGTGGCATCGCCGTGCACGAAAATATTTGGCGATCCCACGGTCGCCGCACGGCGCACCTCCTCGGCCCCGACGAAGATGTGCTTGTCAGGGCAGCCCACCTGCTCGGCTGTCAGACGCACTGGATCCAACGCACCCGGACAATTCACTTCGATCTCGTCGGGCCCTACCTTCACCGTGCACTCTCGCTCTGCGGAATCGATCCGCTGGTCGGAGCCGTTCAGAGAATCCACGACGGCCCGCGCGACCTTGACCGGTGAAACTCCGTGGAAGAGGCCTTCGCAGGGAGGAGTATGCAGCTTCTCCTCGAGTCACAGCGGCGTCGATGGCCGAGCGTCGCGGTGGTCTTCAGCCTGGCACTCCATGGCTTGGTCTTGGCTGCGGTGCTGTACGCCTATCACAGGTCTCCTGACCCAGCGGACCTTGCCGACACCGGGGTTATTTACATTGCCCCGCCCGATCGCCTCGTGGGAAGCGAGATCGAAGCATTCGGACAAATCGGCGCACCCGAGACGGCGCCGGACCCGCCACAGCCGATCCCGAAGACAGCCAGCCCCGGGACCGGCCCTCTGGTCGATACCGAAGGGGCCGATCCGCAGGAGGTTGCCCCCGAGGTGAGTATGCGTCAGGAACTGTTGAAGGGATCCGTGCTTTCAGAGATCCAGGTCGATTCAACGGTTCGACGTGATCCGTCGAGTGCTGCCCCAGAATACCCGCTCGAATTGCTCCGCCTGGGGATCGAGGGGAGTGCCTACGTCCTCTTCGTGGTGGATAGTACTGGTCGGGTTGATCTCTCCTCCTTCCGGGTCGTGCGGGCCACCCATCCCCTCTTTGCCGCCGCGGTTCAGGATGCCCTCCCGGACATGAAGTTCCAACCGGCAATACTCCGCGGTGTCCCCGTCCCCCAGTTGGTGGAGCAGTCCTTCGCGTTCAAAGTGCGGGTCCCCGACACGATTCCGCCCCTCCGCTCGCGGTCGCAGTATCTTTTCACAAGCCTTTCCGTCGGAGTTTCGACGTGCCACGCATCGATCTGAACGCAGACCTCGGTGAGGGCTTCGGCCGCTACACGATCCCCGGTGATGAGGCCGTCCTCGGCCTCGTCACTTCGGCCAATGTCGCCTGCGGATTCCATGGGGGTGACCCCGTCGTCATGACTCGCACGGTATCGCGCGCGGCAGAGCGTGACGTGAGTATTGGAGCCCACCCAGGGTATCCCGACCTCCTCGGCTTCGGACGTCGAGAACTGGCGGTGAGCCCGGAGGAGATTGAGGCGTATGTCGTCTACCAGATCGGCGCCTTGCAGGCCATCTGTCGCTCCGCGGGGACGAGAGTTCGTTATGTCAAACCCCATGGTGCTCTTTTCATGCGTGCCGTGCGGGACCCCTCCGCAGCGGACGCCATCGCCGAGGCCACCCGTTCGGCCGGTGAGGGGCTCGCCCTCCTCGGTCTCCCAGGAACGCAACTCTCAGCCGCCGCGGAGCGTGCCGGCATCCCGTTTGCCGCCGAAGCGTTCATCGACCGCGGCTATCTCGCCGACGGGACGCTGGTACCGAGAGGCGAGCCCGGCGCGATGGTGCACGATCCGATCATCTGTGCCGACCGGGCAGCGCGCATGGTACTCGACGGCATCGTCCAAGCGGTCGATGGGTCGATGGTGGAACTGCGACCTGATTCCCTCTGCGCTCATGGCGACGGACCCACCGCCCGCGCCATTCTTGAAACCGTGCGCGCCCGACTCGAGTCGAGCGGGGTCACGATCGCAGCATTCGCGGCGTGAGTGACGACGCCCCCACTCTCCCGTTACCGCCCACCTGCGTCCCGCTCGGCGATCAAGCCATCACCGTCAGCTTCGGCAACACCCTCGCTTCGAAAACCCATCAGCGAGTCCTCTCACTCCAACAGCAACTCGAATCGGCGGCCCCGCCGGGCCTAGTCGATATCGTCCCTGCATACACCACCCTTACTGCCTGGTACGATCCGAGCCGCTGCACGTACGAGGCAATACGCGAACACGTCCTCGCGCTCACCGTCGATGAGCCCGGCGACCTTCGCCCTGCCGACCCGCGAAAGTGGATCGTCCCAGTGAGGTACAACGGCCCCGACCTCGCCTCGGTGGCCGAGCGCACCGGCCTCACCCCCGAAGAAGTCATCGCCCGACATTCGGAGCGGAGTTACGAGGTATATCTCGTCGGGTTCATCCCAGGGTTCCCCTTCCTTGGGAAACTCCACCCCGACCTGGTACTGCCCCGACGTGAAAAACCTCGAACCCGGGTACCGGCAGGTGCGGTGGCCATTGCCGGCTTCCAGACCGGTATCTATCCCCTCGAGACCCCGGGGGGATGGCACATTCTCGGACACACCGACTTGCGTCCTTTCGATTTGGGGCGGGATCCCGCCGTGCTCTTCCGGACTGGAGACCTCGTTCGCTTCGAGGCATTGCCGTGATCGAGGTATTGTTGGCCGCCCCATACTTTTCGATCCAGGACTTGGGTAGAACAGGATTCCGATCGCAGGGGATGCCGTTGGCCGGTGCCATGGATGCCGAGACGCTTTCGCTTGCCAACATCCTGGTCGGAAACCCCGCGGGCGTCGCAGCCTTCGAATGGGCCCTGGGTCCCGCCCGGCTTCGGTTCACCACTGACGGCGTCATCGCCGTCGGGGCCTCCGACGTGGAGCTGACCCTCGATGGACGATCACTCTCTCCGTGGACCGCAACCCACGTCCCAGGTGGCTCCGAGCTCTCTTTGGGTGTCCCCAAAGCCTCACGGTTCGGGTACCTGGCGGTCAGGGGCGGCCTGGACGTACCGGTTGTCTTCGGGAGTCGGAGCACTTATCTGCGTGGGGGCTTCGGGGGGCTCGATGGGCGCTTACTCAGGGCGGGAGATGCGCTGAGTATTGCTGGGTCTGGCACTCAGGATCGGGAAGGAGACCCATGGGTTGGGAGCCAGGACCGTGAGCGACGATCGGGCGTGCCGCTCCCCCAGTCTCTCCTTCCCCAACACGCTGATGTCATCCGGGCGCTGGAAGGCCCCCAGGCGTCGTTCTTTGGGGAGGAGGCATGGAATCACCTGGAACGGGGCGACTATACCGTCTCACGTGTTGCCGACCGCATGGGCTATCGCCTCGAGGGACCAGCTCTTCGCCACTCGGGTCCAGCGTCACTCCTCTCCGAGGCGGTTTGCCCCGGCGCAATCCAGGTACCGGACGGAGGCACGCCAGTCGTTCTGATGCCCGATGGCCCAACAGTCGGCGGCTACCCCAAGATCGCCGTGGTTATCTCGGCTGACCTTCGCCATCTTGCCCAAATGCCCCCTGGAAGCCGGCCACGGTTCACCAGGGTGGGGTTGTCCGATGCGCGCGCGGCCCTCGATCGAATCGGCGACCGAATAAACCAAGCGAGTGCATGGGTGAAGGGATAGCTTAGGTCATGGACGTGGTCGCCGCCTCCATCCCCATCTTCTTTCTGCTGATTGTCGTGGAAGTCCTCGTGGCGCGACGGTTCCGCGAACCCCTGTATCGATTCAACGATTCCATCGCCGACCTGAGCTGCGGGATCCTGAGCCAGTTCGCCGGACTCTTCATGGTCATCCTGACCTACGGGGCATTTGCCTGGCTCAGTGAGCACGGGTCTCTCTACCGGGTGTTCGACCTGCCCCCTTGGCCGCAAGGCTCACCGCTCGTTGCCTCCGATGGCATTCTTGGATTCGCCATCGTCTGGCCGGCTCTCGTCAGTTGGGCTGTGGTGTTCGTCCTGGCCGATCTCGCCTATTACTGGCTCCATCGCCTGTCACATGAGGTCAACTTCCTCTGGGCAGGACACGTGGTGCATCACTCCAGCGAGGAATACAACCTCACCGTCGCCCTCCGGCAGAGCAGCCTACACGGCCTGGTGAGTTGGGTGTTCTACATGCCGCTGGCGGTCCTCGGAATTCCCTGGATCATGTTTGCCGTGTGTCATGGGATCAACCTGATCTATCAGTTCTGGATTCATACGAGGGAGATCGACAGGCTGGGCCCCCTGGAGGTCGTCATGAACACCCCATCGCATCACAGGGTGCATCACGGTGTGAATCCCAAGTATCAGGACAAGAACTACGCCGGGGTCTTCATCGTATGGGACAAACTCTTCGGCACCTTCGTCCCCGAAGAAGAGGAACCGGTTTACGGCATCACCGTCCCACTGCGCACTTGGAACCCGATCATTGCCAACATTCACGTGTTTCAGGAAATGTTCCGCAACGCCTGGCGCACACGTCGGTGGAGCGATAAGCTCAAGGTGATCTTCGGTCCACCAAGCTGGCGACCGGAAGACATCGGATCCTCGGTGGTCGCGGCACCGGTATCCAAGGAGACATTCGTCAAGTTCGACACCACGCCACCCAGGTCTGTGACCCGCTATGTGGCAATTCAGTTTCTGGTTCTCCTCCTTGGGGCAGTCGTCCTCCTCCGGTTTGCCGGTGATCTTCCGGTGTATCAAGTGGTGGCGGGAGGGTTCTACATCGGCATAGGTCTCAGCAGTTTGGGCAGCCTGCTCGAAGCACGACGATGGGCGGGGAGCCTCGAGATCGTCCGACTCCTCATGCTGGTGCTTCTGGCTGTGGGGTTCATGGTTGTCCCACGATTCCCCCTTGGGGTCGTCCTGGCCGTGGGCGCATTCGCGGCTGCCTCGCTTGCATGGGCCTGGCGGGTTCGGCCTGCGTTGGCGTCGACTCCTCAACCAGCGTGAGCCGAGTGTCCGCCATCCGCAATGAGCGCTGTGAACCTGCCGCAGTGCGGCGCTACGTTCGCGGCCCGGAGATAGACCGCACGCCCCCGTGGTGGCTGTCGAGTAACTTCCCCATAGGACCAGCGCACATCCAACTCCGGGACATCGAAGAGTCCACCCGACACAGGAGGTTTCCAGGGTGATCGGAAAAGCGGTACCACGAGTGGTGAATCTGATTCCTGAAGACGATCAGGAGATTCTCAACATGACCCTCGAGGCAGCCATGCGATTGCTGGCACTCGATGACCCTCGCGCGATCCTCCAGATCAAAGGCTCATTCGCGCTGGTGAGCGTAGACGGTCAACGGGTGCGTCTCGCTCGGAGTCTCAATCGTCCGTTGCGGTATTTCCTGGCCAAGGCAGCCGACGGCCCCGTGCTCGTCGTCGCTGATCGCATCGATGCGATTCAACAATTCCTCCACGACGAGGGGTATGGTAACCAGTTCCATCCGTCCTACACGCGCATGGTCCCGGCCCACAACGTGACGGAGATCCAACTGGTGGGTTGTCCCGACCCGAACCCAACCTACCACCGGTTCTTCGATCCCCCGCGTGCTACGCTCCCTCCGGATCCCGAAGCGATCGGTCGGGCATATCTGGAAGCGCTCCGTGCCGAGGTGGCGCTCTGGCTCGACTTCGTCCCACGGGACGAGCCGATCGGCGTCCTCTTCTCCGGTGGATTGGATAGTGGCACAGTCCTCCTCACTCTCCATGACGAACTGCTCGCGCGGGGACAGAGTGCCGCTCGACTCAAGGCGTTCACCTTGGCGGTGGACGGCGGTGGCGAGGATCTCTCTCAGGCCCGTCAGTTCTTGCGCCAAACGGGCCTGGAGTTCTTGGCAGAAGAAATCGACGTCGCCAGCAGCACGCTGGATCCGAAGGAGGCCGTTGCCGTCATCGAGGACTACAAGTCCCTGGATGTCGAGTGTGCGACGATGGCGCTGGCCCTCCTCAGGGCAATCCGCGAGCGATATCCTGACTGGCGCCTGCTCGTGGATGGGGATGGCGGAGATGAGAACTTCAAGGACTACCCGATCGAGGAGAATGCCGAACTCACGATACGAAGCGTCGTGAACAACCGGATGCTCTATCAGGAAGGTTGGGGCATTGACGCCATCAAGCACTCACTCACCTACAGTGCCGGGCTCAGCCGTGGGTGCGTCAGGGGCTACGCGCCTGCCAAGCGCCATGGTTTCTCCGTGTTCAGCCCCAACACGGCACCGGCGGTGATATCCGTGTCGGAAGCAATTCCTTTTGCCGAACTCACGCAGGGGTCGCACGAAAAACTGTACGCCTTGAAGGGTGACCTCTTGTCTCGCGGAGTTCACCAGGTACTCGGGCGTGAGTTACCCGCCTTTCCCAAACGTCGTTTCCAGCACGGTGCGATGTCGGCGAACAGTTTCCAGCGACACTTCGCGGCTGACGATTCGCAATACCGGAACCACTTTCTGAGCCTGCACCACACGCCATGACGGCGGGCGGCGTACTCACGAGCCGCCGAGTACGGTCGCTTCGCCCATCAAAACCCCTCGTGGACGCTGCCCGGCCACTGGGGTACTCCTGGGAAGACGAACGGTCGCCGGGAGGACCACTCTTCCCCACCCTCACCATCTTTCTCGCGGGCGCCGAGTGCCCTTTCTCGTGTGTCTTCTGTGACCTCTGGCGAAACACTATCGACGGTTCGACACCAGCGGGCGCCATTCCCCAGCAAATCGCCATGGCCACCGCCGAGGCCGGAGTAATACCGAAGCGAGCATCGATCAAGCTGTACAATGCGAGCAACTTCTTCGACCCCCGTTCCGTTCCTCTCGAGGAGGACGCTGCGATCATCGAGTTGCTCGCACCCTTCGAAAGGGTGGTCGTCGAGTGCCATCCACGATTCATTTCCCAACGCTGCCTGGACTTTGCCGCGGCCCTCGATGGCAAACTCGAGGTAGCGATTGGCTTGGAGACGGTTCATCCCAGTGTATTCCCTCGGCTCAACAAGGGCATGACCCTCCATGACTTCGATGACGCGGCATCGTTTCTGACCAGGGCACGTATTGCCCTCCGCGCGTTCGTCCTCGTGGCACCACCCTTCATGCCGGAGGATGAGGTCCTGGAGTGGACCCTCCGTTCCACACGCTACGCTGTCGAGCACGGGGCCACCCACGTCTCGCTCATTCCGGTTCGTGGGGGGAACGGAACGCTGGACGAACTTCAGCGAACCGGTGAGTGGGTGCCCCCCACCCTCTGGCAAGTCGAAGAGGCCCTGGAAGGGGCCCTCGGGCTCGGCGCCGTCGTCACAGCGGACCTTTGGGACATCGACTCACTCGCGACTTGCAGGTGTGGACCTGCCCGGATTGCCCGCCTCTCGCACATGAACACGGCCGGGACAGCTCCGCCCCGCGCATCGTGTGCGCTGTGTGGTTGGCACTGACTCGGCGTGCGGGTCGGCATCGTAGGTTCGGGTTTTGCCGGGTCGATTCTCGCCCGGGTCCTCAACCGCATGGGACATACGGTCACCCTGTTCGAGCGCGGGAGTCACCCGCGGTTTGCCATCGGAGAATCGTCCACGCCTCTGGCTGCTCTTTCCCTCGAACGCCTCGCCGAGCGCTACCACCTTCCTGACCTCCACAGTCTGGCAGCGTACGGACGCTGGATAGACCAGTTCCCTTCAGTGCGCCGCGGCCTCAAGCGGGGCTTCACGTTCTACGGGCATCGCAGTGGGACGGCATACCTGAACGACGACGCCAACGCTTCCCGCTTGCTCGTGGCGGCAAGCCCCAATGACGCAGTCGCCGATACCCATTGGCTTCGCGAGGACGTGGATCACTTCCTCGTGCAACGCGCCGTCACTGAAGGAGTGGAGTACCTCGACCGGAGCGACCTGACCAACATCGAGCGGACACCAAAGGGATGGCGTGTCATCGGTTCCAGGCAGGGCAAGTCGCTAGGGCTCGACGTCGAGCTGGTCGTCGATGCTTCCGGCGCGTCGAATTTCCTCGCCAAACTCTTCGCGATTCCTTCCCACCTCAGCAACATCGGGCTCCAGACCGGCCTGGTGTATGGTCACTTCGAAGCGGTAGCCGCTTTCCAGGATGTCGCCCAGGCACAGGCCGCAGCCTTCCCACCCGGCCCCTACCCCGATGACAGGGCAGCCGTGCATCACATGCTCGAAGAAGGCTGGATGTATCAGTTGCCATTCGATCACGGTGTCGTGAGCGCCGGGTTCGTCGTCGAATACGGAGACCGTTGGTCCGAACTGAACCGGCAACCCCCAGAGGAGGTGTTCCGCTGGCTCCTGAACCGCTACCCGACACTGAGAGAGCAGTTCGCCGACGCTCGGCCGACACAACCTGTGGCGATGATTGGGAGACTGCAACGCCGCCTTGCGGCGGCAGCAGGTCGACGATGGGCCTTACTACCCCATGCCTTCGCCTTCACCAGCCCGTTGTTCTCTACGGGAATTGCGTGGAGCCTGCTGGGCGTCGAACGCTTGGCACGGTTGCTCGAGCCTGCCGGTGTGAGTCCCACGGAGGCTGCACTCGAGGTCCAACTCCTCCGCTATGGGGAGATGCTCTCTGAGGAAGCCAGGCATCTGGAGCAACTCCTTGAGGGTGCCTACACCGCCAGGGCCGACTTCGATCTCTTCGTGGCCTACTCCTACCTGTACTTCGTGGCGGTGAGTCATGCGGAGGCGAGTCAGCGCCTGCGTCCGCCACCCCCCGAGTTGGGGTCCTGGTCCCTCGTGGGGTTTCTCGGTGCCTCGGATCCTGTCGTTCGGGGGGCCGTCGCACAGGCCAAGGAGATGCTCCATGCAGTCCGGATGTCAGGTCCCACCGGAGAGTCCCCGGGTGGCTTCCTGAACGCCATTCGCGATCTGGTTCGAGCGAGGAACGTCGCGGGCCTGGCCGATCCGGCCCGAAACCGGATGTATCCTGTGGATCTCGAAGCCTTGGTAGAGGGCGCCGGACTTCTCGGCGTCACGCCCGCGCAGATTCAGGACAATTTGCCCCGTCTCAGAGGAATCACCTAGGACATCGCAGCCGGGGTGTTGCCCGCCGATACCCTCCGGACAGCCCCGAGGTTGTGACGTCGATCGAGGGTTCGGTACTGAATCGCCTCAGCGACATGCGACGGTTCGAGGTGAGGCGCATCGGCCAGGTCGGCGATCGTCCGTGCGATCTTGAGGACGCGATGGTATGCTCTCGCCGAGAAGCTGAGCCGGGCAATGGCCTCACGGAGCAACGCCTCCACGGGGCCACTCTGCACACAGTGTTGTCGGATCTCGCGGGCGCTCATGCCTGCGTTGGCCCGAATCCAGGGTGTGGCATCGAAACGCCTTCGCTGAACCATCCGTGCCATCTCCACGCGCTCGCGAACGACGTCACTGGCCTCCTCGGCGCTCGTGGATCCCTTCAAGTCCCGCCACACGACTGCCGGAACGGAGAGATGGATATCGATCCTATCGAGTAGGGGCCCGGAGACGCGACCGAGATACCGATCGACCACCACATCCCCGCAGCGACACTGATGCGTCGGATCTCCACGGTAGCCACAGGGGCAAGGGTTCATGGCCGCGGCCAACATGAATCGCGCGGGATAGGTGAGACTCCCCGCCGCACGACTGATCGTGACCATCCCGTCTTCCAAGGGCTGCCGCAACACCTCGAGCGCACCACGCCGGAACTCAGGCAGTTCGTCGAGGAAGAGCACCCCCCCGTGGGAGAGACTCACCTCTCCTGGGTGCGGGGGCGTCCCACCTCCCACCAATCCGGCTTCAGTGACGGTATGGTGCGGTGCGCGGAACGGACGAGTCGTGAGCAGGGATGCGCCGGGTCGGAGGAGTCCGGCAACCGAATGCACCGCCGTGGTCTCGAGGGCTTCCTCGAGCGACGAGGTGGGCAGAATCGTCGGGAGCCGACGGGCGAGCATGGTCTTGCCGGCCCCAGGGGGTCCGATCAACAGGATGTTGTGTCCCCCCGCGGCAGCGACCTCCAGTGCCCGCTTGGCGGAGGCCTGCCCCCTGACGTCCGCCATGTCCACTTCTGCGACGGGGCGGGACCCGAGCAACGTGACGATATCACACCCACTCTGCGCGATCACCGCCGTTCCTTGCACATGACGACAGACTTCATCGAGGGTGTGTGCACCGCGAACCTCGAGATTGCCGACGACGGAGGCTTCTCCGACGTTGGCCGCAGGGAGAAGTATCCCGCGACAACCGGAGGCTCGCGCCGCGAGAGCCAGGGGCAACGCCCCGCGCACCGGACGCAGGTCACCCTCGAGCCCCAGCTCTCCCACAAAGAGATGTTCGTGAAGGGGGCCGCCCTTGACCTGTCCGCTCGCGATCAGCAGTCCGAGCGCGATGGGGAGATCAAATGCTGAGCCACCCTTCCGGACATCGGCCGGAGCGAGGTTCACGGTGATGCGTTTCAGCGGAAAGCTGAACCCCGCGTTGGCCAAAGCGGCATGGACTCGCTCTCGGCCCTCCCGGACGGCGCCCTGGGGGAGGCCAACGGTGGAGAATGAGGGCAGCCCGTTCGAGAGATCCACTTCGACATCCACCGGATAGGCCTCGACGCCGAGTACAGCCGCGGACCGGATGCGCGCAAGCATCCCCGAAGCTGACCTCGGCCAGGCCCCGGGTCGTCACCATTCGTCACGTCGAGGCTTACGAAAAAGCGCCAGACGTTGCCCCGTCCAGCGCTTTCTCACATGGTCTGCAGGGCGATCAGTTGGCTCGGCCCAGCTCCTTGATCACGACGTCCCCACTGAATGAAGTGAGTTCGAGACTGGCACCACCGCCCCCGAGCGTGCCTCGGACATTCCTGCGCGACCGACGTCGGCGCGAATCGTCCCCCCTGCCCTCCCGGGAAAATGGGAGGGAGGTGCTGAAGCTCCCACTGAAGGTCGAAGAGCGAACGTCTGCCCCCGTGTTGGCTGGGACGCTCAGGATGACGTCACCGCTCAGGGTTTCGAACTCGTACTCACCCTCCGCCGCAAGCGGCCCCGAGTACGTCACACTGCCGCTCACGGTCTGAGCCGAAACCGTGCTCGAGGTAATTCCATTGAGATCGACATCACCGCTCACCGTCTGCGCGTCGACCGTTTCCGCTGTGACATTGTGAAGATCGACATTGCCGGAAACCGTCGAGGCGTCAACCTCCCCTCCGCGGATACCAGTGGCGGAAACGTCCCCGCTCACAGTCGAGGCCTCGAGGTTCACCGAGGCCGGCAGCCGAATGATGAAGTCCACGCTGGTGTCGTTTTGATTGTCGTTTCGGCCGCGATCGTTTCGGTTGTTGCTCCGCCAATCGCAGTCATCATCGTCACTACGCATTCCCGGATAGACCACGCAGACTTCCATCCCGTCGCTCGTGTCAATGCGTCTGATGGTCACGTCTGCCGGATCCCCTCGCTTGCCAGCGCGTTTGGTGGCAGAAATCTCGACCGTGCGACCGGACGACGCCTCGATCCTGATGTCCCCCGAGATGTTCTTGACGGTCAGCTCTTTGCCCGCGGCCATGGTTCCCGACCAGGAGTAGTCGGGCCCCTGGGCCACCAGGGTAAGTGCGAGTGCGGCGAATGTCAGCATTAGTTCTCCTTGTTGTCGTTACGGGATCGCATTTCGGACGGCCGGACCAATTGGACGTCACCACTGAATACCTTGAGTTCCATGGACGCACTTCCAGTACCGAGACGATAGGAGCGCTCGCGGCGTCCTGACTGGGAGGTAGCGGGAAGGGTGAAGGTGGACTCGATGTTCCCCATGCCCGTGACAGCTCGGACGAGAACGTTGGCGTTTGCCGGGATGGCGACGCGCAAGTCGCCGCTGTGGGTCGAGAGGAGGTAGGTCCCATCGTCTCGAATGGTTCCCTCGTACTCCACCTCTCCACTCACCGCCTCGGCATACACATCGCGGGAGTCGATCCGTCGGAGGCTGATATCTCCGCTCACGGCCTCGACGCTCACCGCTCCCCGGAAGCCGTCGACGACGACGTCATCCGATGTCGTGATCGCTTCGAGACGACCAGCCCCATCCTGCACCGAAACCATCCCGTCGATGGTCGTGAGCGAAAGCGTGCCGTCCCCGCCGGTCACGTTGATATCACCGCTCACGGTCTGCACCTTGATGTCGCTCTTCGTCCCTTCGATCGTGACATCGGCATGCATGCCGGAAATGTGAATCGCCATGTTCGCTGGCACGGTCAGGTGATAGTCGGCAATCCCGCCAAGGTTCACGATGCCGCGGTCACTCTGAGTGCGAAGGCGTAGAATCGATCCGGTCAGCTCTGCCACGACACCGCTTCGGCGCCCATGATCGGCCTGCACCCTCACCTCAGCACGATTCCATGCCGAGATCACGACATCACCGGTCACGTTCTGCAATTCGAGGCGGGTCCCTGACGGGACAGTGAAAGTCGTATCGGTCTGCCAGTCCGACTGGGCACCGGCCATCAGCGACAAGGCGAGCGTCAGATGAAGAAGCATGGTGTGTCCTTACTCGTGGTTGTGCTAAGACGCCGTCGCATCGCCGCCAACGGCAGCGGCGGTCCGGCGCAAGAGGTCGAGTTTTCGACGCATGTGAGCGGAGATCCAGGTCCGCATTTCGAGGTTCGCCGGATCAGCGGCGAGGGCTGCCTCCGACTCTGCGATGGCCTGGTCGATGAGTCGGAGGTTCTCCTCAACGACCCGGACAGTCTCAGGATCGAGGCGATCCCGCCCAGCGTCGATAGCCCGCTGGAGATCGTCGACGGCCCGTTGATACGCAACGGTCGCGAGCATGGCGCGATCGGGCTCGTTCGCCACGATCGTCACGGGCGTTGGATCAGACCCCCGAAGACCCCCCGGACCTTCGAGCACAACCCAGGATGCGCCTGCGCCGATGCCGATGAGACCGATGGCCGCTGCGATCCGACCAGCCCAGGGCGACCTCAGTACGCGAGGATGGGATGATGTCTGCGCGGGGAACCCGACCACCCTCGTCCGGTCGATCCCCTTGGCGATGGCTGGCCAGAGATCCTGTTTCGGCCCCCGACCATCATAGCGAGGGGCCATGGCGATGATCTCCCGGAGATCAGCGACCGCGTCACGGCACACCACACACTCCTCCAGGTGTCGCTCGAGGTCCAACAGCTCCGCCTGATCGAGTTCCCCATCGACGTAGGCCGAGAGTCGATCGACCCAGGGATCAGAAGGGATCATGGTCTCAATTCCTCAGTTGCTGGCGTAGGAGCATGCGCGCCCGGTGGAGTTGGGACCGTGAAGTCCCTGGATCCACGCCAAGCAGCTCTGCGATGTCGTCATGTCGGTATCCCTCCATGTCATGAAGGACGAATACCTCGCGGGCTCCTGCGGGGAGGGTGTCAACTGCCGCCTCCAAAGCCACCTTGAGATCGGGGCGTTCCACCCGCCCTGCCACACCGCTCAACGCCTCCTCGGCTCCAGTGTGCCGGTGCAAATCGATTGCACGCCGCTGCCGACGCCGAATCAGGAGATTCACTGCCACCCGATGCAGCCAGGTGCCAAAGGCAGCCTGACCCGAATAGGTGTGGAGCTTCTCCCACACTCTGATGAACACGTCCTGAACTGCATCATCAACATCCTCCGTTCCCATCAGCCAGCGGGCCAGCGAATACACCCGCGTGACGTGCGCTCGATACAGACGCTCGAAGGCCGCACCATCCCCCCCCACCGCCAGGGCGATGTCATCCGGCTGCCCGCGCACCGCCACGGCGCCTGCCGTCATCTGGGACTCACCGGGGTTGGCATCGTCACCGCGTTGGATACGCCCACCCCCCTCTTCGTTGCAAACGGGAGCGGACTTGCGATCCCATATATTGAAATGATATCATATCAATACTATTCATTCGCGAAGGAACTGTCACCATGATCCGCGAGCAAAAGGTCTCCGTCCTCCCCGGACTGCCCATCCTCCTCCTCCTCATTGCCACCGGTGGTGCCAGCATCTGGTGGTTGATCCGCGGCGTCGCGAGCGAGAACCCGTCCCAAGTCGTGCTGGCCAGCGTCGTCGTGATGATCATCGTGATTCTCTACGGTGGCCTGTTCATCGTGAATCCCAACCAGGCCCGTGTCTTGGTGCTGTTCGGCAAGTATGTGGGCTCGGCGAAGGCACCAGGCCTCTGGTACACCAATCCCTTCATGGTGAAAAAGAAGGTCTCGCTCCGGGTACGCAACTTCGAGACGAACAAGCTCAAGGTGAACGACAAGCACTCCAATCCGATCGACGTGGCGGCCGTGGTCGTATGGAAGGTGGTCGATTCGGCGGAAGCCCTTTTCGAAGTGGACGATTATGAGGAATACGTACACGTGCAGAGTGAGTCGGCGGTGCGCACACTGGCGTCGCGATATCCCTACGACATCCACGGACCTGAGGAGATTTCTCTGAGCAGCCATCAGACCGAAGTGGCCAAGGCACTCATCGAGGAATTGCAGGACAGGCTTGGGAAGGCAGGTGTCAACGTGATCGAGGCCCGGCTCAGCCATCTGGCGTACGCCCCCGAGATCGCATCGGCGATGCTTCAGCGCCAGCAGGCCAGCGCCATCATTGCCGCACGCCAGAAGATCGTGGAAGGGGCCGTCGGTATGGTAGAAACCGCTCTCGACATGCTGTCGAGTCGGCAAATCATCGACCTCGATGGGGAGCGCCGAGCGGCTATGGTGAGTAATCTCCTGGTGGTGCTGTGCAGTGAGCGAGGAACGAGTCCGGTCATCAACGCCGGCTCGTTGTACTCGTAACGCGCCGTGGCCTCCAAGAAATCGTTCCTGCTCCGCTTGGACCCTCGGATTCACGGTGCATTACACCGCTGGGCCAACGACGATCTGCGGAGTCTCAACGGCCAGATCGAGTACCTGTTGAGGAACGCGCTTCGCACGGCGGGTCGCCTGCCGGGTTCCGAACCCGCCGTCAGTCCCACTGCAGTGAGGGACGACAGTCAAACCCGTTGACCGCCTGTGCACAGGCGGTCAACGAGCGAGAGATCACCGACCGGTTGGCCGAGATGCGACCTCCGTGCCCGCGCGTAGGAAGCCATGTAACCCTCACCTCGCGGTCCTGGACCGCTGATCACCATGACCTATCGACTTCATCCCGTTGTCTTCGCAGTCGCCGCGAGCAGCCTCCTCGCACTCGTCACCCCCACGCGTGGTGAAGCCCAAACCGAGATGCTCCTCCTGCTCCGCGGCACGGATACGATCGCTGTGGAGCGCATCCATCGTACCCCCAACCGTCTGGACGGGGAGTTGGTGGATAGGATCCAGAAGCTTCGCTGGAGTTACGCCGCCACGCTGCAGGACGGGCTCGTCATCAAGCTGCACAACGAAGTGCGTCGCGCCGACGCCGACCCCACCAGCCCAGCCCTCCAAACAGCGGTCTTGGTCTTCAGCGGCGACAGTGTGATCGTGGACATCGGATCGGGTGCGAACCAGCGTACCCAGCGACTGGGGACCCGCACGGGTGCTGTGCCGTACATCAACCCGTCGTTCGCTTTGTTCGAGCTCATCGTCGCGCGCGGACTCGCTGCAGGCAGGGACTCGACCTCCGTTCCGATGTTCCTGGTCTCGGGCGGACAGACAATTGACGTGCCCGTGATGCGGCACGGGGCGGATTCGGTACTGGTCGTGGCAGGTACCCAGTCACGTTTTGGCTGGCGCCATGGCCGACTCACGGGCGGAACGGTTCCGGCACAGGGTCTCACCCTCCTCCTCACTGAGGCCGATTCGGGAGCGCTGTACGTCCCCAAGCCAGACTATTCGGCTCCCGCCGACGCCCCTTACACGGCCGAGTCCGTCACCATACAGACCCCGATGGGCCATTCCCTCGCGGGAACCCTCACGCTCCCGAAGGTGCGCAGCGGGCGTGTCCCGGCGGTCGTCACCATCACTGGTTCGGGCTCGCAGGATCGGGACGAAGAGATCCCCTTCGTTCGGGGCTACCGTCCCTTCCGGCAGATCGCCGATACGCTCGGCCACGTTGGGATCGCCGTTCTCAGGATGGATGACCGGGGCTTCGGCGAGTCGGGGGGAGGGAACACGGCACCGACCACCGATGATCTCGCCGACGACATACGTGCTGGCGTTGCCTATCTCCGCAACCGCCCCGAGATCGATCCCGCGCGGATCGCACTGGTAGGTCACAGCGAAGGGGGCATCATCGCCCCGATCCTCGCCGCCGACGACCCGACCATTCGTGCGATCGTCCTCATGGCGGGAACGAGTCGAACGGGCAGGACGGTGATCGAGTATCAGAACCGGTACGCGATCGAGCATAGTGACCAGGTCGCTCCCGAGGCCCGGGACAGCGTCATCACGGCAGCGATGAAGACCGTCGACTCGCTCGCAGCTCGCAGTCCCTGGATGAAGCACTTCCTGGACTACGACCCCAGACCGACGGCGAGACGGGTGACCGTCCCTGTCCTGATCCTGCAGGGAGAAACGGATCGCCAGGTGACCGCCGACCAGGCTGAGGAACTCGCCGCGGCCATTCGATCTGGAGGAAATGCGAACGTGACCGTGCATCTCTTTCCGGAGGCAAACCACTTGTTCGTTCAGGACCCTATCGGCAACCCAACCGGCTACCCACAACTGCCGGACGGGCGTATTCGAAACGACGTTATTATGGTATTGGTAGGATGGTTGTCTGAGATACTGAGGTAGCGCCTGGGAGGATGCCATGAGACGCAGATGGATGACCGGATTGGTGTTGGGCCTCTTGGTGGCGGGCTCGAGTGTGGCCCTCGCGCAGGAGGAGGAAAAGGAGGACAAGCCTCGACGGAGCAGGGATGTCATCACAGCCGATGAGATCGCCGAACGGGGAGATCTGCAGACCGCGTGGGATGCGGTCAAACGGCTGAGGCCAGCGTTCCTCCGTGTTCGCGGCGCGCGTTCGGGGACGAGCGGGATGGATGTCCTGAGGATCTACATCGACAATGTGGCTGAGGAGGGAGAGGACGCACTCAAGCGGATTAGCGCGGATGCCGTGTTGGAGATTCGGCGTCTCTCTGCCTCGGATGCGACATTCCGGTACGGCCGGGATCATCCGCAAGGAGCGATCGTCGTCACGACGAGACGCACGATGCCACCGCGCCTCTAGCGACCCCTCCCTTCAGCTGTGCCAGGCAGAGCCGGGACGGATGGTGGGTCCCGGCTTTTCGCGTCTGACCACCGCGACCGACAACGTCGCGATCCCCCACACCAACCCCAAAGCGAAGACCGGTGTCAGCACCGGCAACACCCAGGTAGGCTGTCCGAACAGGCCTCCGAGCCGACCAGCGAGTTCCCCGACCGGGCTGGTCCAGGCACGCCACCCGAGAAGCACCGTCCAAGCCAGCCCACCCGCCAGGCCCAAGTGTAGGGGTCGTGGCCCTCGTTTGGGGTCGGTGACCACGATGGCCGCGATCGCCAACACCGGCAGCGACACCCATCCACCGAGGACCGTTCCCACCCCAAATGCCGCTGCGGCGGCCAGCACGTGGAAAATGCTCCGTCCGGGGAGACTCATGGGGCGGCTCCCGGCGAGAAGATGATTCGAGTCGCCCGGAGTGAGTCCGGAAGGTCACTCGGTGTCCGTGGCAAATACACTGGGGCGAGTTCCCCTGCCACCCACTGCGGTAGGCGGTCGGTGTACCATCTGCTCGAGGGATTGCCCGATTGGCCACCTGGGTAGGTCGCCCACGCCCGCACCTGTTCGCCCAGCTCGACCACCATCCGCCAACTCGCTCCCGCCGTGCCCCGACCGCTGAGCGGTGAGATCGTGGTCGGTCCTCCCCGAACCGGGAGTCCGAGCGCACTCAAGCCGGGAAGACCGAGGAGGTGGTAGATGTTGGCGTTCCGGATCCGGGACCAGGTCCAGTCACCTCCCTCTGGGGCTCCATACCGTGCAATGGCGGTGTCGAGTGCGGCCATGAGACTCGCCGTCAAGATGTCGTCTCGTGTTTCCCGGACCGCCGTCCCACGATCGTCCCACCACACGCTCTCGGAATCAGCGAGGAGTTCACGAAGAGTCGAGCCTGCAGGGGTGAACACGAGTCGTTCATCGGCCCCCTTGAGTTCGTCCCAGGTGCGCCTGGTGAGTTCCCCGACGGCAAGTTCGAAGAGGATGGCCCTCTGGTCATCCGGTCCATAGGTCCGATCCCACTCGGAAAGGAGCTCCTGGGCGCGAAGGAGTTGCGGATCGACGATCCCCGAATCCCGGGCTACCCGTCCTGCATCGAGCATGAAGGGCACAAACGCATCTGCGTGGGCGCTGCCGGTGTGGGTCTGATACTGACGCATCCGGTCCGGTGTCACATTCGGATCGGCCCGAAGGAGGCGATTGATCTGGAGGGCACGCCAGGGCGAAATCCAGTTGGCGCCGAGATATCGGGAATTGTCCAGAGGGTCCACCGGCTGTTGGTTTGCCGAGACGAGGAAGCCCTGAGACGGGTTGATGCTGAAAGGATATTCTTCGACGGGGAGCGTCCCCGTCCAGTCGGCCGCACTGGTCGCGCCGTCCCGGATCAGGTCGCCTCGACCGTCGTCAGGACGCACGGGATACGCCCCGGACGATCGAATCGCGATGGTTCCCGCACGATCGGCGACGAGGCCATTCTGGGTCGGAGCCACATAGCCCCGCATGGTTTGGAGCCACTGCTCGGCATTGCGAGCCTTTCCCGCGCGGAGGAAGAGGTCAGCCTCAAACGACGGCTCGTTGACCGTCCAGCGCAGCGAGAGCCACTGTCCTTCCCGATGCTGCATCGGCCCTCGGTGGGTGAACCGCAGCGTGTCCGTGGCCAGCACCTCGCCCCGGGGATTGCGATAGCGCTCGATACGAAGCTCCAACGGCCTCCATTCACCATCCAACAGGTACCGACTGGGGGAGATGGAATCATCCACCGTTTCGGCGTACAGGTCGAGCACATCTCCGCCGGTGTTCGTGAAGGTCCAGGCCAGATCCCGGTTGAGACCGATGACGACCCCTGGCGCTCCGGGAAGCGCAACACCCGCCACATCGAGACGGCCGGGAACCACCAGGTGGATTTCGTACCAAATCGAGGGGAGGGAGAGACCGAGGTGCGGGTCACCGGAGAGGAGCGCAAAACCATCCTGGGTCCGGGAGGGTGCCACTGCCCAGTTGTTGCTTCCGACACCACCACCATCTCCCAGCGGCTGGGCCGCGAACGCTGTCGGCAGCATTCTCGCGCGCAAAGCGCTCACCGAATCCGGAGGCCCAGGTGGAGGAATGGTGCGAAAGGCATAGCGAGGCCCGCGGCGGTTCGACGGTTGGATGGGTTCCTGGATTGGATTGTTGAGTGGGACGAGGGCGGCCGCCGCTTCGGCGCCGACCAGACCCTGGACCGCGAGACGTGCCCGTGCCGGATCGCCGAGAGCCAGCGTCATTCCCATTCGCCCGAAGAGGTGGAAGCTGTTGATTGGATCCCAACGCGATGGGCTTCGCCCCAAGAGATGGTACTCGAGAGGGATCCCCGTCTTGCCCGCCCCGTCGATAAAGGAGTTTACCCCCTCGCTGAAGGCCACGAGGGCGTGGTATCCCGCTGATGTGGAATCGACGGCGCTGAATTTCCGCTCCGCCCCCCATGGAAGGCCAAATTCCCGTGTGGTCCGGTCACCGCTGAGCGCCGACTCCCCGACCAGCTCGGTGAGTGTGCCACTCCCCGCGCGGGACATGAGTTCGAGTTGAAAGAGGCGATCACGGGCCTGGAGGTACCCCATCACCCGGTAGGCGTCCTCTTCGGATGCGGCGAAGACATGGGGGACGCCGCGTTGATCGATCAGCACATCGACCGCGTCGGTGAGTGACGCCAAGGCGACCTGCTGTTCGGCGGGCACCCTTGCCTGCCCCGCGACCGACCAGATGCCTCCAACGGGATCGAGAAAGGGACCAAATCGGGGGAACCGACCCGTAGGGATCACACTCAAGCCACCAAGGACGATGACGGTGAGTGCAGCGAGGGTGATGCGGATTGTTGATCTCACGCCAGTTAGGCCAGATAGTCGGGGATTAGAACCTTCTCCGGCGCCTCGATCGTGTCAATAGCGGGCTTGGCTTCACACCCTGACCCCAGTTCGCCTACTATCCTGGGTTCCCCGCAACGCCAACATCTCCCGGAGATTCTATGCGCCCGACCGGCCCGTTCCCCGTCGTCGTGCTTTTGCTCGCCTACTTTCACCTGCCTCTCGGGGCTCAGACCCCGGTGGCCGAGTTCGATCTGATCATC
>QKDC01000130.1 GCA_003246755.1 Gemmatimonadota bacterium
TCGAGCCCCGTCTCGCCCACAGCGACCACCACCGGATCTCCGAGGGCGTTCTCCAGCCACTGTCCCACCTCCGGGGACCAATCCGAGGCTTCATGCGGATGCAGCCCTGCGGTGGCGGAGACGTTGGGAAATTGTGTGGCCAGGCGGCGGCTGATTTCGGATCGTTCGGGGTTGTCACCAACCGTGATGACGTGGCCAACGCCCGCGTCGATGGCACGTGCGAGGACCGCCTGATGTTCCCCATCGAATGCGAGGTCCGCGAGGTGACAGTGGGTGTCGATCAACACTACGCGTCAGATCGCCGAGGTGGCCTTCCGCTTGGCGGCCGACCCACGCCCCTTGATCGGGGCCGAGAGGGCCTTGACTCCCTCGCCAGGCCAGCGCGCTTCGATGGCTCGCAGGATGGGGGAGGCGATGTAGATCGACGAGAAGGTACCGGTCAAGACACCGAAGAACATGACCAGCGCGAAGGGCCGGATCACCTCACCGCCAAAAATTGCCAACGCCCCCAAGGTGGCCAGGGTGGTCCCGTGGGTCAGAACGCTCCGCGGCAATGTCTCGTTGATGGATCGGTTGAGAATCTGAGAGAGGTCCTCGCCTCTGACCTTCCGGAGGTTCTCGCGTACCCGGTCGAAGATGATGATCGTGTCGTTGAGGGAATACCCCACCATTGAGAGAATCGCCGCCACGACGACCAGCGAGATTTCCAAATTGAGGAGTGCCACGAAGCCGATGGTCGTCATCAGGTCGTGGGCGGTGGCGATGACCGCTGCCACACCGAACCGCCACTCGAAGCGGAACGCCAGGTAGATCAGCACCATACCAAATGACAGGAAGATCGCGATGAAGGCTTTCTGCCGGAGTTCTCCTCCGACCTTGGGTCCCACCGCTTCCGTCCGGCTAATGGTGTACTCCCCAGCACCCAGCACCTGATCGAGGCCGACGGAGATCGCGGTAGCCGTCTCCTGGGTATTGTCCGCGTCCGTGCCCTCCTTGGCCGTCCGCGCACGAATTACGTACTCCGTCGCGCTCCCGAACGATTGGATCTCGGCCCCATTGATCCCGTTTGCCGCGAGGCCGGATCGTACCATGCCCACGTCGATCGGCGCTTGTGTGTGCACTTGAACCAGGGTTCCGCCCGTGAATTCCACGCTGTAATTCACACCGTTGATGAGAAGGGCAATGATGCCCACCACGAGCGTCACGACGGTCACCGCATAGGCGTAGCGGCGAGTGCCAATGAAATCGTACTTCGCGTCAGCAAAAAGGCGTAGCATATCAGATGCTCAGCGTGGTCAGCGCGGGACGGCGCTGGAGCCAATAGAGGAAGAAGGTGCGAGTCACGAAGATTGCCGTGATCATTGAGGCCGCGATGCCCATGATGAGCGTGGTCGCGAATCCCCGGACCGGTCCAGTCCCGAACTGGTACAGGAAGGCCGCGGTGATGACCGTACTCACGTTGGAGTCGATAATCGCGGACATGGCGTGGCGGAAACCCTCGTCAACGGCAAGACGGACGGTTTTGCCGAGCAGCAATTCCTCTCGGATGCGCTCGAATATGAGCACGTTCGCGTCCACCGCGATCCCCACCGAGAGGACGAGGCCGGCGAGCCCTGGGAGTGTCAGCGTCGCCCCGAGCATGGAGAGCCCTCCGAGCGCAAAGAGGATGTAAATGCTCAGGGCGGCCACCGCGAGTACCCCGGCCATCCGGTAATACCCGATCATGATGATGATGACCAAGACGGTTCCAACCACTCCCGCGGTCACTCCCTGTCGGATGGAATCACGCCCCAGACTCGGACCGACCTGCCGCTCTTCCACGATCTTCAGCGGCACAGGCAAGGAGCCCGCCTTGAGTGTGAGCGCGAGGTCCTGCGCTTCCTGGAGCGTTCGGTTGTAGAGGGTAATCTGGCCTCGGCGGTCGATCCGACTCTGGATCACCGGGGGTTGTCCCTGCACCATGTCATCCAGCAGGATGGCCATATAGTCCCCGACATGCCGGCCAGTTTCGGCACCGAACCGGCGCCCCCCACTGCGATTCAGTTCGAACACGACGATGGGACCCTGGGTGATGGGGTCGAGCTGGGCCGAAGCGTCGACCAGGCTCGTCCCATCAACGATTGGCCGATCCTCGAGCGCGTAGAGGTAGCGGTAACTATCGACCCCCAAACTGACCGGAGCATTGCTCCAGCGCAGCTCCACATTGCGCGCGAGTAACTGCTTCACGTCGGGGATGTTCAGCATGCTGTCGACGCGCGGGTAGGCCGATTCGAGGACGGCGTATTCCCCCGGGAGGCTCCCGCGATTGATCAGGGCCGACAGAATGGCGGGTCCCGTTTCGCCCTGGGCGGTGGAGTCGGTGGAGGCCGTGCTGTCACCACCGAGGAGCTGTTCGACCGCCGACGGAGCCGTGGCCGCCGCTCCTCCCTCGACCCCGAGTTGCCTCAGGACCCGGTCCATCCCCGGGAGAGCCTTCTGGAGCGCGTCGGTTTCGTCGGTGATCCGAAACTCCAGGAAGGCACTCTTCTGGACGATCGCCTTGGCCCGGGCGGGGTCGCTGATCCCGGCCAGTTCCACCACGATCCGGTCGTCCCCAGACTTCTGGATCACGGGTTCTTCGACACCGAATTCATCGATCCGCTTCCGGAGCACCGTGAG
>QKDC01000044.1 GCA_003246755.1 Gemmatimonadota bacterium
GAGATGGGAGCCGGCAACCGGTTTACCACACAACCCGATCAGAGCCGTTCGTTCATCGAGCGCGTGATGGCCTTCCCCAAGAACATCGAGGTCGAGGCGACGGTCACCTATCCCCCCAGGCCTTCCGGCCCAGGCGGCGGTGGTGGCGGTGGCGGCAATCCGTTCGCCCCTCAGGTCACCGGTACCGCATCGGTCGTCTTCCACTGGAGCATGATTGCGTTGCCGGAGAAGCCGATGATGCCGAGGCTCGCCGACAAGCGTATTGGCTTCTTCTCCCTCCAGCAGGTGGACTACGGTCGTCCGGAGCAACGAACGGAGAGTCGCCGCTACATCGTCCGTTGGCGGCTGGAGAAGAAGGATCCCTCGGCAGCCATCTCCGAGCCCATCAAGCCGATCGTCTACTACGTCGACCCCGCCACACCAGATTGGCTCAAACCCTACGTCAAGAAGGGTATCGAGGCCTGGCAGCCGGCGTTCGAGGCCGCAGGGTTCCGACGAGGGATCATTGCTGCCACGCCGCCCACACCCGAGGAAGACCCCAAGTGGTCTCCGGAAGACGCGCGGTACTCGGTGGTCCGCTGGCTCGCTTCGACGATCGAGAACGCGCAGGGTCCCAACGTGCACGACCCGCGGACCGGCGAGATTCTCGAGTCCGACATTTACATGTACCACAACATCATGAATCTCCAGCGGTCATGGTACTTCACCCAGGTGGGCCATCTCGACCCCAGAGCAAGCATGTGGCCCTTCCCCGATTCATTGATGGGACGACTCGTCGAGTTCGTGGTGGCCCACGAGGTGGGACACACGCTGGGCTTTCAGCACGACCAGAAGGGGAGTTCGACCTACCCGGTCGACTCCGTGCGAAGCCGCACCTGGGTGGCCAAAATGGGGCATGCTCCATCGATCATGGATTACTCCCGATTCAATTACACCGCCCAACCCGAAGATTCGATCCCGCTCAGTAACCTGATTCCCGGGATCGGACCCTGGGACAAGTACATCACCCGATGGGGCTACACCCCGATCCCCGGAGCCACGACCCCCGACGCCGAGCTGGCAACACTCGATGCGTGGGCACGTGAGCAAGATGAGACACCCTGGTATCGGTTCAGCATGTCCGATTCCAGAGGTGCCGATCCTGGCGATCACAGTGAGGCTGTCGGTGACGACGACCCGGTCAAGGCCACGACTTGGGGCATCATGAGCATTAAACAAATCGTCCCGCTCCTCATACCAGCCACGGTCCAGGAGGGGAAACCCTACGACGATCTCGATCAGATGTACGACAGGCTCATCGGCCAGTGGACCCGCGAGTTGAACCACGTCGCGATTCTCGTCGGTGGGGCCAGCGCGCAGGAGAAGTACGCCGGGCAGGAGGGGCCCCGATATACACCGTGGCCCAAGGCCCGGCAGAAGGGCGCGGTCGCATTCCTCAACCAGAACGCGTTTGCCACGCCGGAGTTCTTCCTGGATGAGGAGATCCTGCGCCTCATCGAGGTCGAGGGCGCTCTCAGCAGAATCAACCGCTCGCAGACAAGTGTGCTCAACACACTGTTCAACGACCGCCGACTCGAACGGCTCGTCGAGTTCGAGGCGTTGGCCGACAACCCACGCGATGCCTATCCCCTCATGGAAATGCTGGCGGATGTGCGCGGTGGCATCTGGAGCGAACTCTCACGTGGGAGTGTCCGCATCGATCCTTTCCGGCGCGAACTACAGCGGAGTTATCTCGCGGCCGTGAAGAGAAAGATCTCGCCACCGGAGCAGGCGACGGGTAATCTCCCGCCCCAGTTTGCTGCCCTGCGGGCTCCCGCCCGGGAGACGAGCGATGTGGTTGCGGCATTCCGGAGTGAGTTACGGGCGCTCGACGCGAGTCTTGCGAGTGCTCGGGGTCGGGCCGGTGACCGCATCACCAGAGCCCACATCGAGGATGCCCGGGATCAGATCAAGGAGATCCTCGAACCGAACGATTAGGAGTTCAAGCCAGGAAGATGGTACGGCAACCCCGGGCGGAGCATCACCACCCGGGGTTGTCTACCTGATACGCCGGACGACCTCCGCGCCCCAGGGGCAATAGCGTCCGAGACTCAGGTAATCGTCGAGGTGCCCCTCGACGTAGCTGGGGCAGCCGTCACAGACCTCGATGGCGAAATCGACGGCTTCGACGGTGGCAGGAAGGAGGTGCCAACTCCACGGAGCATTGAAACCCCCGTCTCCTCGAGCGATCTCGCCCGTGATCACCTTGATATTCCCCTTCCCGATCAACCCTTCAAAGTCGGCGATGGCGCCAGGGGTCGTCACTTCGACGCGGAAGAACTCACCCTCCGGCGGTGATCCGAACGACCCTCGGCAGGCGTTCAACTCGAACAAGGCTCCCTCGGCTGGTCCGTTGGTCGACCCACATGACGCGAGGATCCAGAGTGCCGAGAGCATCCCCCTCAGGCGATGGATTCCACTACGCATCCGAGACCCCCTCCAGTCGCGAGGAACTACCGCCAACGTGGGTGATTTCATTCTCCTGCCACATTCCAGCGGCCCGGAGTTGCCGCTGCCACGATGTAGGAGTCAATGATATCCAGGCCTGCCGATCCAAGCGCCGAAGCTTCTCCAC
>QKDC01000120.1 GCA_003246755.1 Gemmatimonadota bacterium
CCTGGCTGCGCATCCGACGGACCCCAACCGCCTGGTAGCTGCCGCTTGGGTGCATCCCACCGGGGATTCCCCCCGCGCGGACGAGCACTGCGCGGTGTTCGGGTCGTCCGATGGAGGACGCAGTTGGGAGCGTCACGACCTCACGACCATTGGGTGCGGCGACCCCTGGGTTTCCATCACGAGCCAGGGAACGACTATCCTCACGGCGCTCGCGACCCATGCCGCCCTTCCAGACGCCGACAACAACCTCGTGGCGTTCTTCTCCCACGATGCCGGGAGAACCTGGCACGACGTACCGCAGGGTTTGGGCGGGGCATTTGATGGTCCCCGGTCGCTGGCCGCACCCGATGGGACGATCTACGTCGTCGCGCACCAGGCCAGACGAGAGTCCTCTGGGAAGCTTCGGTTCACGGTGTTCGTGGGAAGGGTCCCACCAGGCAGGGCGCATGTGGAAACCATGAACCGAGTGCTGCCGAGCAACTTGAACCTGGGATCGGACGGGGCGGCCATACTGTCGGACGGCACCCTCGTCATCACATACAATGACTTCCAGCGGGCAGTGCCAGGAGCCGGATTCCGATCTCGGGAAGGCGCTCTCCAGGTCACGCGAACCTGGGCGATGACCTCTGCGGATGGGGGTGGCTCGTTCTCGATCCCTCTCCTCGTCACCGAGGGGTGCTGGTTCCGCCCGACCTTCCTGGCCGCGGATACCTCGAGCGGTCCTTTCAAGGACAGGCTGTACAACGTGTGCCGAGCCGAGGACCACCTGGCTGTCCTCCTCATGTACTCGGCCGATGGCGGTGATGTCTGGTCCGCCGCCACTCCGATCGAAGCTCCAGCATCCACACCCGGCGCGAGGACAGAACCTCAAGTCGCCGTAAGCGGAGAAGGGGTGGTCGGCGTGGTGTGGATGGACGGGCGAGATGACCCGTCGGGGAGGTGCTACGCGCCCTACTTTGCCGCATCGCTCGATGGGGGGTCGACTTTTGGTCCGGCCGTCCGAGTCGCGTCCGAATTGTCGTGTCCCGACCCGGCGCGGGCTGGCGAATTCCCCACGCGACGCTGGCCGCGAGGGGGAGACTACTTCGGCGTCGCGGCGGCCGCGGATGGACGTTTCCACGTGCTCTGGCCCGATGCGCGCAGTGGAGCCTTCGAAGTTTGGACCGCCTCGGTGTCGGTCGGTGGGAGGGTTTCGCCGTAGTCTAGAAATCGGGCGGAAGAGAGCCCAAAGTGACCAAGAACTCGTCCGGAACCCTTTCCGTGAAGGCCGGACTCGTTTATCAGCTTTTTCACTCATGCTGCAGGAACCGTCATGAAAACAGCTTGGCTTCGGAGTCATCCCGCTCGAACGGCAACGCTCGCCACGCTCCTGATCGCCTCTCCCATCGTGGGGTGGCTATTTGGGGAGGCTCGCTCCGATAGGGCCGTCTCCGGGACCGATCAGGCGTGGTACGATCAACAGGTCTATCTCCGCGACTTCGATCGCTCGTACAAGCCGAGTCGGAGCTCTCAGTACGTCACCATGTCCGACGGCACGAGGTTGGCCCTGACGGTCTTCTTGCCGAACGACCTGGCGTCCGGACAAACCGTGCCGACCGTGCTGCAGCAGACGAGGTACTGGAGAGAGAGCTCCGAGGGCGTCGGTGGGGGACTCATCTTTTCTCAGCTCGGCTATGCCTTCGTGTCCGTCGATGCCAGGGGAACCGGGGCTTCGTTCGGTACCCGACGCTACACCCTGGGCCCCGAAGAGACCGCGGACGGCAAGGAGATCATGGACTGGGTTGCCCGGCAGCCCTGGTCGAACGGCAAGATCGGAACGATCGGCGGCTCCTACACTGGAGCGACCGCGCTCAGGGCAATGACCGTCGCCGATTCGAGCCTCGTGGCCGTGATACCGGCAGCGATTGGCCACGACATGTTCACTCAGGCGTTCTTTCCAGGCGGTGTCTACCAGGCCAGGTTCTTGTCGATCTGGCAGTTGTTTGGCATCACCCTGGACAACGACAAGAAAGATCTGGGTCAGTTGCCGGGCCTGGTCCCGGTCGACTCCGATGCCGACAGCGCCGAGTTGAGAAAGGCGGTGGCCGAGCATCAGGGCAACTTCAAGATTCACGACGTGCTGTCCACGCTGACGTTCCGTGATCAAGTGACGCAAGACGCCTTTGGCGATGAGATGACGGTCGATGACGTCAGCTTGCACCATGATGACGAACGGATCGAGAAGTCTTCGGCGGCCATGCTAGAGCTATCCGGTTGGTTCGACGGAGCGCTGTTCTTGGGGGCGATCGAGCGGTTCTGCCGGTTCCCCAATCGCGTTCACAAGCTCGTCCTCGGGCCTTGGGAACATCACGGCCTGAACGTGAGCCCCTGGAATACCTCCGATGCGCCGGGTTTCAACCGTGCCGCGCACTACATCCGGTTCTTGAACACCTATCTGCAAGGCACCAGTGACGCGGCCGCCCTCGATGCTCCAGTGATGTATTTCACGATGGGGGAGGAGAAATGGAAAGCGGCCGATACCTGGCCCCCGGCAGGGATTGAATGGCAAACGCTCTATTTGGGAGCCAACCATACCCTGGTGCCCCA
>QKDC01000162.1 GCA_003246755.1 Gemmatimonadota bacterium
CAGCCCATAGAAGGGCTTGTACTCCAGTACACGCGAGTCCACTCCTGGCGTAAGGACGGGCCCAAGCAGAGTCCTGCGATTGTCTCCAGTACCCTAGCGTGATCCCCAGTCCGACACATTTCAGACACATGAGGCTGCTGGGCAGACCTGACCGGGAGGGGCCCCAAAGGCAAAAGCCCCGTCCTGGTCATCTCGACCTAACGGAGTCTTCATCGGGGTCCAACGGTTCTTTCACCTGCGGATAGTACCCTAGCGAGATTGGCACCCAAGGAGGTCCACCCGTGCCTCGTCTTCCTCGCTTCTTCAGCGTCGCCTTCCTGATTCTGATGCAATCAACCCTGACGGGAGGTTTCTCCACCGGCCCGCAGCCTCCTGACACCGTCGGCCAGGCGCAGAGGCTAGAGATGTTCCGGAAGTACCTGCGCTTCGGCACGTATTTGGACGGAGGCGAGGTCGCCCCGCACTGGATGTCTGACGGTGACCGGTTCTGGTATGCCGACGAGGAGGACGGCGACGCAGTTTATCGGCTTGTCGATCCTCGAGCCGCGACCGTGAGCGACTTATTCGATGTGCCTCGGCTCCGGGAGGCCATTGAGAGCGCCACAGGCCGTGAAGTTGGGGCGGAAGGCCTACCCTTCCGGCAATTCGATTTCTCAACCGAGGCCGGGGATAGGATCACGTTCGAGCTCGATGGAGAGCGTTGGGAGTTGGAACTGGATTCGTATGGGGTTCGGTCCCTACCGAAACCTGAAGACGTTCCCCGACCGAGGCCCATCCAGCAGTATGCAGGCGTTCCGGGATTCTGGCTCCTCCGGGAGAGGCCGTCACCTGATGGACGGTGGACCGCCACCCTCATCGACGAGAACCTGGCACTGCGTGAGGTCAGGACAGACTCGATCGTGACACTCACGACCGACGGTTCGGTCGACCAGCCGTGGGGCGCCGCGATGTGGGAATTCGGTGCGTGGTGGTCGCCCGATTCTCGCTATCTGCTAGCTGGTCGAAGGGCGAATCCAATTGCCGAGCGTTGGCCGCTCGTCCGATATCCCTCCTGGGAGGAGGTGCCTGAAAAGGGATTCGCGCCCTCGGTTGAAATGTGGCCGATCTGGTGGTGGGCGAAGACCTCGGAAGCGTTCGAGTTGTATCTGTTCGATCTGGAATCGGGAACCCGAACCCGGGTGCCGATCAAACCGCGGCCGGGTCAGTGGCTGGAACCAGTCGAGTGGCTTCGGGACGGATCGGCAGTGCTTCTGGTACGCCGAGGTCCCGAAGCCCGTGTACTGGACCTGCTGGTCATCAATCCGGAGGACGCCAGTGTGCGTCTGCTCGATTCGGAATCGGTGGACCGTGGTTCACTGTACCCGGCCAGGGAGCCCCCGTACTGGCGTTTCCTTGAGGACGGCCGACGCTTCATCTTCCGTTCCGAGCGCGACGGCTATCAGAATCTCGTCCTATACGACGTGCATGCCGGATTCCTCCGCGTGCTGACCTCCGGCCCTCATCCCGTCCGCTGGTTTCGAGAGCATGAAGCGACCGGATGGGTGTACTTCGCCGCCCAACTGGATGATGGCCGTCCGTACGACCGGCATCTGGCCCGCGTGCCGCTAACCGGAGGGACCGTCGAGCGGCTCAGCAACGAACCGGGCCAACACTTCATGAGCCTCTCGCCGTCGGGACGGTACATCCTCGATCATCATGTCGCCAACGACCGCCCAATGCGGACCGATCTAAAGACAGCAGAGGGCCGCTACATCATGACGCTCGAATCGGGATCGACCGATCGGATTCGTGAAGAGTTGCACTGGTCGCCCCCGGAGGAGTTTTCCGTCGTTGCACCTGATGGCGTCACTAAGCTGTACGGCACCCTCTTCAAACCCTGGGACTTCAATCCGGGGCGATCGTACCCTGTCATCGATCAGTTCAACGCCCTGCATGGTGTGGGCTCAGTGGTGTTGAGGAGTGACCCGATCGGGACCTCGATGCATACCGCACAGGCTGTCGCCCAGTTGGGATTCGTTGTAGTGACGCTCGACGCGCGCGGCACGTACTGGCGTGGACGGGACTTCCGGCTGAGCACATGGGGGAGCGGTGACACGGAACTGATCCCGGAGCACGTTCATGCCTTGCGGATGCTGGCCTCCGAGCGCCCGTGGATGGACCTGGAACATGTAGGTGCCCTTGGGCACTCCCACTTCGGATACCAGGCGGCCCGGGCCATGGTCATGGCGCCAGATTTCTACGACGTCGGCGTGTCCTCCGCGGGGCCCGACCGGCAGGGTTTCGCTGGGACGGAGAACGTAGCTTCGGTCGTCGGAACGGAAGAACAGCCGTTCCGGTCCAATTCGTCGATGGCCGCAAACCTGAAAGGCCGGCTCCTCCTGATTGTCGGGACCGATGACTTCCAGGGTCCGCTCTATGCCATGATGCCTCTGATGGACGCACTGGTGGAGGCTGACAAGCAGTTCGACTTCCGTCTCATCCCGGGGGCCGGGCACGGCGTCTCTTCTCCGAGAGGACCGTTTGGGAAGTACTATTGGGACGCTGTGGCTGAGCACTTCTTGAGGTACCTGAAGAATTGAGTGAATAACGTGCCTCGTCTTCCTCGCTTCGTCAGTTCCGCCATCATCATCCTCCCGCTCGGATTCCTCTCAATACTCGCGGCCACCTTGTCGCCGACCGCTCCCCAGCAACCGAGTGACTCCGATATCGCCTTCGTCTCCATGAGGGATGGCATCGAGGACATCTACGTCATGCATCCGGACGGTTCGGCTGTTCGGCGGATCACCATCACCGAAGCCGTGGAGGGGGAGGAGCGTGGAAGCTGGGTCCCGGCTTGGTCTCCTGACCGCCGCCGGATCGTTTTCGCGTCGAACCGGGATGATGGTGGCAGCGCGAATCTCTACGCGGTTGATGCGGATGGTCACAACCTCACGCGCCTCTCGGAACATGACGCCTTTGACTACACCCCGGATTGGTCCCCGAGCGGAGACGAGATCGTCTTCCTTTCTGACCGTGATGGCTTTTACGAGCTGTACGCCATGAAGCCGGACGGCTCCAATGTCAGACGGTTGACATACCTGGAGAGAGAGAAAGGCCAGCTATGCTGTCCCGACTGGTCGCCCGACGGAAGGCAAATCATCTTTATGACCCGCAATCCGCCCACGGCTGTCCTACAGACACTCGATCTCGCCACGGGTGAAGTACACAGACTGGGACTTGGGGGCCTTCCAAGGTGGTCCCCCGATGGGAGGTGGATAGCCTTCTTTGGAGCGGGGCGGCAGATACACGTCATGCGCCCAGACGGGTCTGAGATGCGTCGTGTCAGCAATGTCGAGGGGTTTGCGACCTATCCATCCTGGTCCCCGGATGGGACATGGATCGTATTCAGCCACGTCCCTGCCCTGGGTGACCTCGACAGAACCGAACTCCACATCGTCCGCGCAACTGGTGAAGACCAGCGCCAACTGACCGAGAATGAAGTCATGGATGGCCATCCGAGTTGGTGGTAAGGGGAGGCTCGGCATCGTGGACGCTGACCAGGGCCGGGGCGAGTAGGAACGGAAGTACCTCAGACACATTGGAGACACATGAGGCGGCTGGGCAGACCTGACCGGAAGGGGCCAAAAAGGAAGAAGCCCCGTCGTGACGGGGCTCTCGGAATGGCCAGGGCCGGAATCGAACCGAGCCGCATCAGCGGCGAGGAAGGCCGTGCCGCAGGCCGGCCAACCGGCGAGCTAGGAACTCAGCGTTTCAAGGAGAGCGGTAAGACAGGACAGTGGCCAGGGCCGGAATCGAACCGGCGACACACGGATTTTCAGTCCGTTGCTCTACCAACTGAGCTACCTGGCCTTGGGGGGCGTAAATATAGGTCGTGCCTGAACCTTCGCGGAAGCACTGGAGCGAAGCTCCCATGGGGAGGCGCTAGAAGGCGGACCGACGGAAGCGCTATGGCTCGTCGGAAACCCCAGCTTGCGCGGCGTAGATGGCGCGGGCTCGGCGGAACAGAGCGATCATCGCCTCCCGCTGGGACTCTTCGTGGAATCGGGCGACGGTTTGGGCCCACTCAATGGCCTCATCGGTCCAGCGCATCAAGAAGGCCGCATCCTCGGGGGAGGAGCGGGGGGCACCCGCGACCGAAACGTAGACGGGACTCGAGTGCGCCTGGAGCAGGACATTATTGAAGGTCGGCATCCGCGTGGCGGAAGCCGCCCGCACGGCAATCCAGGTGCTGGCCTGCACATCGACCGCAGCATCCAGTCTCAGGGTCCGTCGTCCGTCGGGGTTTTCCTGCACCGCGATGATCTCGCCGCCGCGAACGACCTCCAGGCGATCGACGGGCAGCAGGGAACGCACTGTGGCCTGAACCTGCACGGTTCCGGCTCCGGGTAGGGCGATCGTCTTCCCCGCCTGCTGACCATTCACCTCGAACGTCAGCATCGGTCCGGTGGTGACGAACGTCCGACCGGCTCGGGCCCCTTCGATCCAACCCTGGTAGCTGAACGGTTCGTCCACCTGGACATAGGTCCGCACCGAACCCACGACCTGACTGGTATACATCTTGTCGGTCCCCGCCATCGCGGGCAGATCGAAGCCCACGTTGAGGAGACGATACCAGGTGCGGGCGGCAGGGGCCTCCCCGGTGGTCCGAAAGGCGTCCCCCCAAGTCAGGAGATCCACCGCGTCGAGCTTGCCGAGGGCCGCATCCACGGGCATCTCCCCCCGCGGGCCGGGGAAGTGCGCCCAGCTGACGAAGCCATCCTGCTCATGGGCGCGATCGGCCTGATGGGCCATGGGGGGCCAATCGAAACCGCCGATGACCCCCTCGTACGGGCCGCCCCAGGTCAGGGGGTACACCAGTTCCCTGAGGTTGAGGAGAACGGCGTGGCCCAGGAACCGGTGGCGAGTCTCCTCGCCCACGTAGACCACCCCCTCCTCGCTGGAGAGCGGGCTGGGTTTGCCGATGAAGTGCTCGACGTTGGTGGTCGCCTCTCCCCACTTGCTGGCGAGAATGTTCACGACGTCGAGCCCTTCCCCGGCGAGCTGCAGCAGGGCGGATGTGGGGTCCAGGAAATGGACGTGGGTGTCGCCCGAATACCAGCCTTCGCTCCTCATGTTCACCCACCGCCGGAGCCGCACGGAAATCGGCGCCACCTTGCCGTTCACGACCTCGAAGCGCACCGTCTGTGGCTCGTACTCCATTCCACGAACGACCTCGAGTTCGTACGGCCCACCGTTCGGCACCGAGACGACGAAATTCGGGTTCACATACGCGTAGGTGCGCCCCGTGACAATGACGTCTCCCCCGAGATTCGTTCGCGACACGAGGCCAACATTCCGCATCCGGCCCATCGGCGGCCAGTAGGTCCCCGCGGCATCCCGGACATGGACGCGGGTCGTGAGCGGCGCGCCCGTCGTCGCGTCGCTCACGGAGATCGACACGGGGTGGAGCGGCTGATGCTCGGGCTGCGGACCCTGCACCTCGGCCGGTAACTCCGATAGAGGGAGGATCCGGACGGCCCGGATCATCCACGTCGTATCCTGCTGCACGAGGATGAGGGCCTGCGGGGTGAGGTGGGATCCCAGTTGCCGAACGATGATGAGGGGGGCGACGCGGATCGAGTCACCCAGGCGTTCGTACTGGGCGTACTGCAGTAGGATGATGCTGCTGCCCGGAGGGAACCGAACGACCCCCTCCAGCCACTCTTGGCGGTTTGGAAACTCGGGATGGAGGACAAGCGAAAGCGCACTCGAGTCGGAGGCGGACACCTCGGCGGCAAAGGTCGTGACCGCGAGGCGTACTGATTCCCAATCGTGAACGGAGGCGGCGGGATCCGGGGCGGGTCCGGTCCCAACCAGTATGGACGCGAAGGCAAGAGAGACGAGCATGGAGGTCTCCAGGTACAAGCGTTTCCCCAAGAGACTGTTCATGCGGTGCCTGCGCAACCCACATTCTGAACCGGGCCGGTACATCTTTGAAGCCCGAGACGCAGACTCGAGGCAACGGCGAACTGAAAGCTCAGCGTGTCACGGAGAGCCGTAGGACAGGGGAATGGCCCGGGAAAGAGAGGGGCCAACTACATGTTCGTCAGTCCCGAATGTCGGGCTCCCACTGCGCCAACGGCGACACCCGGTCCAGCGTGGTCACCTCATCGCTATCGAGGACTTGCGTTGGACTCTGTTTCCCGTCAGTCCTCTGCAGAAGCGGAGGGGAGGGGCGTGGTAGAGCGGTGGTGGCCTTGTCGTAGTGATCGGGTTCCATGTCCTCGCTACTGCATCCCCCCGTGAGGACGAGACGAGAGATGGCGCGGTTCGTTGCGCGGGTTTCTGCAGTGGCCTCACAAACGGCACGGCCCATGGCCCAGGCATGGCCGTTCTGGAATCCCTTCTCCTCTGCGAAACAGCTGCCGACCGCCTCTACAGTTTGCCCCCACGGGGCCATGGCCCGCACGATACACCGCGCGTGAAAGCCGTCCTCCCGGTGCTGGGTCTCGATCTGAGTCACCCGGGTAGAGATGCCGAACCGGCGGGCCAGCTTGGCCCACGCCAACTCTCTCTCCTGCAGTCGCCCTTGGTCTTGTTGTGAGTCATTCATGCCGATCAGCGCGGCACCTGTTTCGTCGCAGAGCATCGCAACCTACCGTCGATTGAGTGAGGAGTTCGCCATGTGGCACCTGGGACCGGACTCTCCTAGGGGTTCGAAGCCGGACGGGGATGCGATCCTGGCGGTCGAGGTCTCTTGCCGGGAACACCCGGGTTTCCCGGCACGCCACCGGGCGGACCGAACCCGAGACCCACCCCGCCCATCCGACCCGGGAAGCCCGCACGTGCCATACCGAGTGCGGGCCCTACCTCGCTGGGACGCATCCCCTCAGCGATCATACGCCCGACCTGTTGTGGAAGGCCCGAAAGCTCGACGTCACTGGCCCGCGCTTCGAGACGAAGCAGCACGGCGGTGAGTGCCTGATCCGAGGGAAGGCCTCGATTCACCAGCGCTCCCACCAGGGCAAGAGGGACCACGAGAGAGCGACCTGAGGGCGCCGAAGCCGCCAGCGCGCTCACCGCATCCCCGTCCACACCCAAGGCCATCGTGTGACCCGCCGCCGCGATCTCGTCTTCGCCAGGACTCCGACCGGTCGTTTCAAGCGCGATCCGGGCGGCCTGCAATTGGCTCACAAACAGTTGTGCCGCGGCGAGCACTTCCTCCCCAGTGCGGCCTTTCGCCACCCCCTCGAGCGCCAGATTCGCCACGGCACCCCCTGGCAGCCCCCGGCTCATGGCGTCTTCCACCAGCGCCACCACCTGATCCCCGACTGCACCCGGTAGGACTTCACGCAAGCGCTCCACCGGCTCCTGCGCGAACAAGAACCCGGGCATCAGCACCAGCAGCATGACCAGCACACCTCGCTCCATCGCCTTCATCGTTGCACCTCCGTTTTCACACAGCCCTCACGGGCTCACACGACAGACTCTTCCACTACAGACTCTTCCAACCCCAAAGCGGTCACTCACGGCACGATCAGTAGACCACTCTGGCTCCCGAACCCGTCGTCCACGGTGGGCACACCCTCGGGCACGATCCAGCGGTCCCCATCGATCACGAGGTTAAACCGATACACCCCCGACGGAAGAACTGTTCGCAACACCCAGGCACCATCAGGGGCGCGCTGCATGACGAGCGGCTTCCATCCCGTCCAGTCGCCAACGACCTCGACGCGGGTCGCCACCCCCACCATGAAACGCAAGAGGCCGGTTTCCTCTTCCCGCTCGTACACCGGGCGGCCGAGGGGTTTGATCGAGGGCACTACCGAACGGCGCGTGGCAATCCGGAGCCCAACCGAGACGTAGCGTCCCCGAGGGAGCGCCTCCAGCAGGTCGGATGGATAGCTTCCTGCACCCGCGACCAGCGCCATGTTGCGCGCGACCCACCAGGAGATGGTACCGCCGCCCCAAGCCGATGCTTCGACCGTGCTTCCGGTGGCGCCGTCGCGCCAGCCGCCGTACGCCAGGACCTCGACGGGTCCCGCGACGGTCGAAACCCGGGCGTTGAGTTCGGGAAACCAGAAGCCTTCAATGCGGAGCCGCGTGAACATCAGTGCGGCGCGCGTGGTACCTTGGCGCCCCCAGAGACCCGCGGTTGGCCCGGCGCCACCGATCACGTCGCCGGTACCGGAGGCCCAGCCTCTCGCGCCCACGACCCCAACCCAGCCACCAACCTGGCGTCCGCCCGCGTGAAGGCGGAACTCACCTCGGGTCGAGGCAGTACGAAAATCGGCGGTATGATAGGAGCCCTTCGCGATCCCCAAGAGTTCCATTCTGAACGGACTCAGGGCCCCAAGCGGAGCCGCCAACAGCGAAATGTCGCCCCGTCCTTGGGCGGCCCATTCCCCATCTTCAAAGCCAGTGAAACTCCCCGTGAGACTTGTAAACAGCTTTTGCGTTTGCCACTCGATCAACGGGGAAACCGAGGCGGAGTTCAGCGTGGCGACCGTATCGAAATCCACCCGCGTGCCACTCAGGTCCGCTTGGATTCGTTGCGCTGATGCGGGACTCCCGGTCAACACCAGTGTCAGAACCACGAGCAGCGCAAGGCCTCGTTGCACGGTGTCGTTCCTCAACCCGTTAGGAGAATGATGACTCACGGATTACCTGCAGGTGGACGGTTGGGGCGCCGGGGTCCAGGAGTGATCGGGCGCATTGGAATACCAAGGCCTTGGAGTGCACTGCCCAACGCGGCAACTGGTGGCGCTCCCACCCGCAGGGCCACATCCATGCGGTCTGGAACTTCGACGAGCCGTTCCTGGGGCACCCGAGAGGCAAGGAACTGCTCGATTACACCGCGGGCCTGCTCGGCTGGAACACCACGCTGCACGAGTTCACCGAGCACGGCGAATGGTATCTCCAAAGGAGTGTCTGGTGGCGTCGTGTTGCGCAGTGTGGTGATCTCCCCCGGCGCGACACCGCGGCGCAGGGCTTCTGCCACAGCCACAACCTCGCCGGCGGTCGCTCTGCGCATCCCGGGTGCGGCGGTGACGAGGAGCCCCCGCGCCTCTCGCAACTCAGCCGCCAGACGTTGTACCACGGCCACGATCTGGGACCCGGGCCTCTTCTTGGCCACACCCTCCAGTGCCTTCGCCTCCAGCGCACGCAGCGGGATGGAGTCGCGCCGGGCCTGATCCAGCACAGGTTTCAACGCCTCGTATGTCGCCGGGTCCAGCCGGGTTTCGAGCACACTCTGCTGGGCGCGAAGCGTGATGGGGGAGGCAGCGAGCAGGAGGAGAGCGAGGGTCCTGACGCTCATTCGGCCCACCTCAGCTCTTCCGAGTCGGGATCAACAGCACACTGTTGTGCTGTCCGAACCCGTCGTCCACCTGAGAGGTGGCATTCGGATCGGGACGCCATTCGGTCCCGTCGATAATGAACACGTAATGGTGCACTCCTGGAGACAACTCCAATTCGGTTGTCCATACGCCAGCCCCACGCCGGTCTTCGAGCTGGATTCCATTCGGATCCCAGTCAACAAAATCGCCGGTCACCGCCACACTCCCGGCGGAGGGAGCAACGAACACGAAGCGGGTCACGGCTCCCGTCGTAGTCGTGGCCGATGGCAGGTCTGCGGCACCTCGCCCCGAGAAGGGGAGGGCGAGCACGACGAGCGCGAGAACCAGGGCCACGGCCAAGGTGCCCGCGGCCGGGCTCAGGCGCAGGGTCTTGGGCGTGACGACCCAGTCCCACACGCGAAGCCACGGTGACTTTGCCAGAACCCGTACCTGCTTCATCACCCGCTCCCGGAGGGCACCCGGTGCGGTGATGCGTTCGCGCTTGAGCGCGGTCACGATGCGTTCGAAGTCCTGAGCATCCCGCTTGAGATCGGCAGGCAACTGTTCGAAGCCGTACTCGCCGTTCAGATACCGACTGAGGTCTTCATGCTCCCGGTTCATAGTGCCACCCCTTGAAGTCTCTCCCGCAACGCCTCACGCCCTCTCAGGAGGCGCATTTTGAGGGCCGACTGGCTCGTGGATAAGAGATCGGCGATCTCCGGCAGGCTCAACCCATCGATATACTTGAGCACGAGCGCTTCCCGCTGGTCCACGGTGAGGTGCTGAAGCGCCTCGTGCACCGTACGCCGCAGTTCCGCTCCTTCGACGGCGGTATCGGGAGCATCCTTGTCGCCCGGCACACCCACGGCCGCCGAGAGCGATTCCCGATGGCGGCGGTGGTGGCGGGCCAGGTGAGTCTTGCACTGGTTGCTTACGATTCGAAACAGCCAGGCCTTGAAACGCGCCGGGTCCTTGCACTGCCGCAGCGACTTGTACGCCCGCACAAAACTGTCCTGGACAACGTCTGCGGCGTCGTCCGCGCTGCCAATCATGTAGTTGGCATATGCCACCAAGTCGTCTTGATACCGATCGATGAGGAATCCGAACGATTCGGTGTCCCCGCACAGGACCCGTTCGATCACGGTACCGTCGGTCGGACTTTCGGGCATACGGTTTGGGTTCTCGAGCATACGGTTCGGGTTTTCGCGCATACCCATTGAGCGATACGCGCGCAGGCCGGTTTGGGATTGTCCACTGGTTGCCCGCCATCGTTTGCTCCGGGGGGACCCACCCCAGAGACTCCGCAGGCACTAGAAAGGTCACACCCGGGCCAACCACCCGCTAGCCAAAGGGTAACTAGGCGAAGCAGTGACCTGACCCCTCGTCGCCGAGAACGAGGGCGCACCAGGCGGGCGGGGTCAGAGGACCGATCCCCGACCGTCGTCTTTTCCTGGCGTGGACAGGCCGGACGTTTCCGCTCGTCGTCGGCACATTCCTCGCGCCGCACGGGGCTGTGGATCCTCGAACCCACATTCGAGGGCTACGAGTAACCCAACACCGGGGATCGAGTCCCCGGTTGCCCTTCCACTGATTGCCCGGATCGCTGGACACTGGCAACACACTGGGTACCTTCTCCCCCTGGGCCCCAGACACCATGCACACCCGCCTTGTCGCGCTCCTCTCCTGGGGCGGGCCTGGCTCGTGGCAGGCACTCTGCTGGCTAGGGCAGGTACCGATGTCGCAGCCCCGCCGCAACCGACTCCGCGTACTCCCAGCGGTCTGGCTGTTATTGGCCGGCCCGGTTTTCGCCCACACCCCATCTCTACAGAACCAGTCGCCTGCGGTCCGGCCGCACCAGGTCGTCACTGCCGGACCCGGACGGGGACAATGGCGCACCTTTGGTGTTCCAGATGGACTCCCAAGCGGGCTCGTGTGGGCCGTGCTCCCCGACCGCGACGGATACTTGTGGTTCGGTACCGACGGCGGTGGGATCGGGCGGTTCGATGGGCAGGAGTTTGAGGCGATCGCCGGGCAGGATCTGAGCGACCCCGCCCTTAGAGTGGTCTGGGCGATCCATCAGGACCGGACGGGGAACCTGTGGTTTGGTGGCCCCAGCGGCGCGAGCCGATTCGACGGCGCATCCTTCACCAGGCTCGCTGATCAAGATGGCCCGATAGACGATTGGGTGCGCGTGATCGCCTCCGACCGTGCGGGCGCCCTGTGGTTCGGTACCCGTGGCGGTGCGGTGAGGTATGACGGCTCCACGATTGGGCGGCTCACCGCTGAAGATGGACTCGGCAGTGATTCGGTGGAGACGATCTTCCTGGACGACGAAGGCTTCCTCTGGTTCGGTACCTCGGGCGGTGTGAGCCGATATGACGGCCGAACGATCGTGACCTTCACGACCGATGACGGGCTGGTCCACAATTTTGTCCGCGCGATCGCCCAGGATCGGGAGGGATTTCTCTGGTTCGGTACCGCGGCCGGTGTCAGTCGGTACGATGGCGAGACGTTTGAGACGATCACGATGGAGGGCGGCTGGCTGGAACATACCGTGCAACCCATCGTCCGTGACCGGGCCGGCAATCTGTGGTTCGGACTCCGATCGGAATCCCGCGGTGGCCTACTCCGGTACGATGGCCAGAGGTTCAAGGTGTTCACCAGCCGCGACGGCCTCGTCGACGACTATGTACAGGCCATTACGCAGGACCGGGAAGGGCACCTGTGGTTCGGTACGAATAGTGGCTTGAGCGAATACTCGGGGGACACGTGGACCACATTCACGAGCGCCGATGGATTGGTGAACAACGACGTGTGGTCGCTCGCCGAGGATGGACAGGGACGCGTGTGGATCGGGACACGTAACGGCGTGAGCCGCTATGACGGCACTTCGTTCACGACGCAAACCACCGAGGACGGCCTGGTCGATAACGTGGCCTACCGCATGTTCCACGATGGTCAGGGGAACGTCTGGGTGGGCAGCTGGAATGGAGGGGTGAGCAGATACGATGGCCGGACTTGGATCACGTTCCAGCAAAAGAACGGACTTCCGCTCCAGATGGTTCAGGCCTTTCTGCAGGACCGTAACGGCGACGTCTGGGTTGTGGGAAGGGGCGGTGCCAGTCGGTGGGACGGTCGCAGTTTCACGACAGTCACGACAAACGATGGTCTCGTGCACGACCAGGTGACGTCCGTCTTCGAGGATCACGAGGGGGTTCTCTGGTTCGGAACGACAGGCGGTGTGAGCCGTTACGACGGCGAACGCTTCGTCTCCTTCACCATGACAGACGGACTGGCCGACAACCGTGTGCGCGCCATCAACGAGGACCGCGACGGCAACGTGTGGTTCGGCACCTTGCACGGTGTGAGCCGATACGATGGGGAGCGCATCACGAGCTTCACCAGCGCGGACGGTCTGGCCCACAATGCCGTAGTAGGCATCGTGCGCGACGGACGCGGGGACCTCTGGTTCGCCACTGAGGGTGGCGGCGCCAGTCGCTACGATGGGAAAGTCTTCTCGACATTTACCGTCGAGGACGGTCTGGCGCATAACGACGTCCGGGGCATGCTGATAGACCGAGAGGGAAGCTTGTGGTTCGCGACCTTGGGCGGGGTGACACGCTATCGTCCTCCCGCGCGCGGTCCACCATTGATCTTCATCGATGCGGTGGTGGCCGATCGGCGTTACGAGGGAGTGACAGAGCTTGCCTTACCCACGAACGTGGGGCTGACGTCCTTCTTGTTCCACGGCATCAGTTATAAGACGCGGCGGGGGGCGATGACATACCGCTATCGGTTGGCGGGTCACGATACGGGATGGCGGACCACCCATGAGCGGCGTGTCGAGTATCAGGACCTTCCGCGAGGGGCTTACACGTTCGAGGTGCAGGCCCTGGATCGCGACCTCGTCTACTCCGCGAACGCGGCAACGTTGCGTTTGACGGCGCACCTGCCCTACACCCAGGTCTCGCTGCTGTCGGCTCTAGGCCTCGCTGTGGTACTCATCGCCTGGCAGACGGGTCGTGCGGTCCAACGAGGCCGGCGGCTGGCGTTCGCCAACCAGACCCTCGAGTTGCAAAAAGCGGAGCTGGCCGGGGCGCGGGAGGCTGCGGAACGGGCCAACAGGGCCAAGAGCCGGTTCCTGGCCAACATGAGCCACGAGATCCGGACCCCGCTCAATGCGATCCTGGGCTACGCGCAGATTCTGCGACGTGACTCGGAGACACCCAGGACCCACGACCGCGCGCTCGACACCATCGCGCGGAGCGGAGACCACTTGCTGAGCGTGATCAACGAAATCCTCGATATCTCCAGAATAGAGACGGGTGCGCTGGCACTCCACCCAGCCGATTTCGATCTGCAGACCGTGATCCGCGACCTGGATGGCATGTTCCGGTTGCAGTGTGAATCGAAGGAGCTGAACTGGTGTGTGGAGCGGCCGGCAGATGATCGGTTGCTGGTTCGTGGAGATGAGGGGAAGCTGACCGAAGTCCTGATCAACCTAGTGGGCAACGCCGTGAAGTTCACTGACGAGGGCAGCGTGAGCCTCAGGGTCACCTCCGGGCCCGCAGAGGAGTACCGATTCGAGGTCGTGGATACCGGCCCGGGGCTTTCACCGGAGGTCCAGGACGTCATCTTCGAGCCGTTTGAACAGGCGGGGGTTGGGGTTCGGAAGGGAGGGAGCGGCCTGGGCCTCTCCATCGCACGGAGGCTGGTAGGCCTTATGGGCGGGGCCTTGACGGTGGAATCCAACCCGTCCGGGGGATCACGCTTCTGCTTCTCCCTGGAGCTTCCACCGGGACGGAACGGCCCGGTCGCGGTCGCAAGTTCACCGTGGTCCCGAGTGCGCCGCCTCGCAAATGGATATCATGTCACGGCCTTGGTCGCCGACGACGTGCTGGAGAACCGGGAAGTGCTTCGCCGCATCTTGATGGACGTTGGTGTAGCGGTGACCGTCGCCCACAACGGACGGGAGGCCATCGGACGCCTGCAACACGAGGTGCCCGACATAGCGTTCCTGGACGTCCACATGCCCGAGATGGACGGGCTGCGGGTCGTCCGGTGGATCCGGGAACACCTCGGCCAGGACACCATCAAAGTCGTTGCCGTGTCGGCCTCTGTCCTCGACCAGGAACGAGAGCAGACCCTCGCAGCAGGGTTCGATTGGTTCTTGGCGAAGCCGGTCCGCGCCGAAGAGGTGTACGCGTCCCTTGCCGATCTACTTCACGTGGAGTACGACGAGGTGACCGCCGATGTGGTCGGGGATACGGTTTACGCCGAGCCAGACTGGAGACGACTGCCAAGTGGCCTGCTTGCCCGACTCGCGGAGGCCGCCGACGCACACAACGCCACCGACTTGGACCGATGCATCGCGGAGCTTGATGCATTGGGCATGGAAGGGCGACACCTCGCCACTCGCCTCCGTGGATTGAGCGCGGACTACGACATGGATGGGATCCTGCGCCTGCTCGGAGGCCATCGCAATGCCTGAGGCATCTGTGGACGTGGCCGGAGCCCGCGTGCTTCTCATCGACGACAGGCCCGAGAATCTCAGCGTGCTCCAGCGGGCACTGGAATCGGCCGGATTCAATGTTCTTGTCGCTACCAACGGGACGCAGGGCCTCAAGGTCGCAAAGCGCACGGTCCCCGACCTGATCCTGTTGGACGTGGTCATGACGGGCATGGATGGGTTCGAAACCTGCCGGCGGCTCAAGGCCGAGCCGGTCACGCGGGATATCCCGGTGCTCTTCCTGACCGTCCGCCGGGAGACGAGCGACGTGGTGAGCGGCTTCGCGGCTGGTGGCGTGGACTATATCGCAAAGCCCTTCCAGCACGAGGAATTGCTAGCGCGCGTCCGGACCCACCTCGAGAAGGCTCGCCTGGCACAGACTCTCATCGAGCAGAATCAACGCCTCGAAGCCGAGATCGCTTGCCGAGAGGCTCTCGGCCGGGAGCGCAACCAGCTTGCTGGTCGGTTGTCGATGATTTCGCAACACGAGACCGAACGGTGGGGAATCGCAGGCCTCGTGGGCCGGAGCCAGGCCATACAGCAGATTCTCGAAGAGATCGACCTGCTCCGACAGACTCCCAATGCCTCGGTCCTCATCACCGGCGAGAGCGGTACTGGCAAGGAGTTGATCGCCCGCGCGTTGCACTTTGGAGGCCCGCGGGCGGAAGGGCCCTTCGTGGCCGTGAACTCGGCGGCCGTACCGGCGGATCTTGCTGAATCCCGGCTCTTCGGTCATGTGCGCGGGGCGTTCACCGGCGCGGAAAGCGACCGGATAGGGAGCTTCGAGTTGGCTGATGGGGGAACCTTGTTCCTGGACGAGATCGGGGCCATGCCCACTGCTCTGCAACCCAAGTTGCTCCGGGTGCTCGAGGATGGTCGGTTCCTGCCGGTGGGGGCGAAACAGGAGCGCACGGCGAGCGTGCGCCTGGTGTGTGCGACCAACGCCGATCTGCAGTCGGAGATGGCTGCGGGCCGGTTTCGGCCGGATCTCTACTTTCGGCTCGCGCGGTTTGTGGTTCGGGCGCCGGCGCTGCGCGAACGAAGAGAGGATGTGCCGCTCTTGAGCCGCCACTTCATCGCCGTGTTCGCGCGCGAGATGAACCTGGAACCGCCGGCCCTCAGCCCCCAGGCGCTCGAGGCACTCGCGAGCTACCATTTTCCCGGCAACGTGCGCGAGCTGAAGAACATCGTCGAGCGTGCCCTGATCTACAGCCGCGGAGCCGAGATCCGGCCCGAACACCTACAGTTCGCGCCTCAGGTAAGGTCCGGACCGTCGCCCACACCCGACCCCGTCACGCCGGCAGAGCCGGGCACCATCCCTCTCGAGTTAGAGGGGGCCACCCGGTGGGCAGTTGAACGCGCCCTTGTGATGACCGATGGGAATGTGGCGGCAGCCGCCCGTCTTCTCGGCACCAGCCGCACTCGCATCTACCGCCTGCTTCAGAGGGAGAGAGGCGAACGCCATGAGGGGTGACCGTACTTCTCTTCAGCCTCGACGGACGATAGCCACCCTCAGATCGATTCCCCTCGTGTAGCGCGTCACGACAGCCCAGAGGCTGATCGTGACACTGTGCACCGGTTCGCGACACGTCGGGTCTGCGCCGACTTGGCGCAGTCTTCCCTCATGTCCTTCCTGTACAATGGGTTACTTCGTCACCGACCGAAGCGGCACGGTATCCGCCCTTACAGGCGGCTCCCATGCGCCCAGCCGCGAAGCCTTCGAGGACGGCACACGGGCTGGGCGAACCCGCCTAGGCCAAGACCATGAAGGAGGAACAGGCCATGTCACTTCGCATCGCGACACCACCTCTGGCGATCCTGCTCGGCGCACTCGCCCTTGCGTGCGCGGACGGTGGATCGCAACCCGTTGGGCTCGATGAGCCCGGCATTCAAGCTAAGAAGGAGTACCCGAATCGCTCGGACCTCGTGACGGTGACCGTCAACTCTTCGATCCTCAACGGTACCGACACCGACCGCGCCGCCAGCCTCGGCGATGGAGGAAGCTCGATCAACGCCGTCACGCTCACGGTCACAGGCAACAATTGCTCCCCCAGCGGCGTCCTCGTGGGCAAGATGGGGATCCTGACAACGCGTCAAGGAGAACAAAGCGCCGGCTTCACCTTCCCCGTCCCGGTCGGATCACCGAGGTGGCATATCACCTTTTCCGGAGGATCGCTCACCGCGGGGGTCTGGCCGCCGGGGCTTGGCGAGAGCGCGACGTGGACCTACACGGCGTGGGAATTGGTTCAGGAAACCCCCAAAGGTGGACCGACCGCTGGTGATTGTCCGGTCAGCGGGAACGAGGTCAGTACCATAACGGTCACGAAGACTGGAGAGATCTAGGCTTGAGAGACGACTGAGACGACGGTTCGGTAGTACCACTTCCCGCACGGTGACCCGGTCCTCTGTGCGCTGTATCCGGGCACAACGGAGCCACGGCGGCAAGCATTACCTGTGCCCTGCTTGTCGCCTGTGGCACCGACACCGGCGGTCCGACAGGGCCTAGGCCCGGAGGTCCCTCGACATCAGTCCCGGTCCAGGTCACGATCACCCCTGGCGATACTTCCGTGCGCCAGGGCGACGTCGTCTCGTTCGCCGCGACGGCTCGGTATCAGGATGGGTCCGTCCGGCAGGACGACCCCGTCGCCTGGACGATCATCCCCAGCAATAGAGGCATGGTCGCGGCCGACGGCCGATTCGTCGGGTACGCCCCCAACGAGGCTCGATTGGTCGCCACCATCGCGGGCCGGGCGGATACCGTCGAACTGACTGTCCACCAGCGGGGCAGCGTCGGCCTCTTTCGAATCACCGCGGCCCGGCGCGAGCGGCAAGATTTCGAAGGATCTCCACGGGTATAGCAGGAAGAGGTCGTTGGCGGGAACCGTATTTCTTACCTAGTCGGCCCGCAGCGCCTTCATGGGATCCACCCGGGTCGCGCGCTGCCCGGGAACGAGACACGCGAGCACCGCGGAGATCAGTAGGATTATTCCGGCCCCCAGATAGATGACCGGATCCTCGGCGGACACCCCGAACAGAAGATCCTGAATCTGCGATGCGAGGCCCCACGCGAGGACAACCCCGACCACGACCCCCGCCCCAGCCAAACTCAGGCCCCGCCGCATGACCAGTCGCATCACACTCCGCCGCCCAGCACCTAGTGCCATCCGGACACCGATCTCATGCGTGCGCGTGGTCACCATGAACGCCACCAGGCTGTAGAGACCGATCGCGGCGATCACGAGCGCGAGAAGACCGAACACCCCAATGAGCGTTGCACCTAGCCTCCAAGGACGCATTTGCGGATCGAGTGCATTCTGCAAGGTCGCGACCTCGAGCCAGAGCACCGACGCGTCCACGTCGCGAAGGCCACTCCGTACTTCCGCGATCATGCTTCCGGGCTCGCCACGCGAACGGACGAGCAAACGGGAACCACCAATACCCTCCTCCTGGCCCAGCGGGAGGTAGTACTGCATCGCAGGTTGTTCCTGCAAACTGAAGCGGTGCGCATCCTCCACCGTCCCCACGACCTGGGTACACGGCGGGTCCGGCTCCGACCCGATCATGATGCACTGACCAATGGCATCGCCTCCGGGCCAGAGCGCACGCGCCATGGTCTCGTTGACGATGGCCACCCGGTCGCTCCCCTCGTGATCTCCCGATCCGAAGGCGCGACCGCTCAGGAGCCGAAGACCAGTGGTTTGGAAATAGTCGGGAGAAATTGCCTGGAGATAGGGACCACCGCCTGGAAGTCGAGGGATCGAATCACGGCCCGCAACGCGCAGTCGTTCCTGGAAGGACGAAAAGAACGGTGTCCCTATCGCGATCGCTGCCGCCTCTACCCCGGGCATCCGCTGGACTCGACGAAGAGCCTCATCGTAGAACGTGGTACTCCGCGCCCGCCGCTCCGCGCGAGATGTGGACGCACTCGAAGGCCACGTGGCGTCGATAGCCAGGATCTGCCCCGGTTCGATTCCCAGGTCGGCACTGTTCGCCTGATGCAGGCTTCGCAGGAACAGTCCTGCGCCCACGAGGAGGACCAGGGAAGCCGCCGCCTGCCCAACGGCGAGCCCCATTCGTACCCTCGATGCCCGCGCACCCTCCGGTCCCATCCCACTCCTGAGATCCGCACTCACCACACCTCGGCCAATTTGGAGAGCCGGCACCAACCCAGTCAGCAACCCAGCCACTAGTGTCAATCCGCCAGCGACGAACAGGACACGAAGATCCAACGCCGACCCCGTCCACTCCACATTCGCCAGCAAGACGCCGCGTACTAATCCAGCCACCACCGGTACCACGAGAAGCGCTGCCACTCCACCCATCACGGCGAGCACCATGCTCTCGGTCAGGAGTTGACGAACCAGCCGGCCTCGCGTGACCCCGAGGGCGAGACGGACACTCACTTCCCGCCGCCGCCGAAGCGCTCGCGCCAAGAGCAGGTTGATGACGTTGGCACAGGCAACGAGGAGCACCACGAGCGAAACCCCGATCAACCAGCGAGCAACGGCCACCTCCATCGGTTCCCGTCCGGCATCGTCATACCAGAGCGGCCCCGCATGGAGTTGTGCCTCCCGAAATGGCTCTTCATCGCCAGCGTACACGGTACGGAAGAGTTGCGAGGCATCCGCCTCTGCCGCCTCACGCGTGAAACCCGGTGAAAGCCGAGCCACCACTTTGAGCCATTGAGCATCCCACGCCGTCTGCCATTCGCTGGTTGGCTGGCGCAGCGACATCGGCATCCAGATGTCCACCCGAGCGAGGTTTGCGCCGGTAAACCCTGAAGGCATCACCCCGACGACGACATAGGGGTCACCCTGAATCGGAACGGTCTTGCCGAGGATGTTCCGGTCACCACCGAAGCGACTGCGCCATACCTCGTAGCCGAGGACGACGACGTGCTGAGCGGCACCGGGCTGGTCTTCGGTGGGATCGAAGAACCGTCCGAGCATCGGCTGCACACCCAACAGTGCAAAGAAGTCCGAGGTGGCATGCCCTGCCCTCACCCGGCGAGCGTCTTCCCCTTCGCCGAGTATGCCCTCGTCGTTTTCCGAATAGGCGGCCACACCATCGAATCCGCGGGTACCGTCCCGCAGTGTCGTATAGGTCACGTACCCGAAGGTGTTGTCGCTGAAACGCCCCAACCCAGGGACGTCTACCGAGTAGTAGATCCGCGTCAACCGGCTGGGGTCCACGACATGCTCCGGACCGCGGACGAGAAGCCGGTCGAGAATCCCGAACATCGCGGCATTCGCTCCGACGCCGAGTGCGATCATGATGATGACGACCAGGGTGAATCCCGGTTCGTGCACCGCCGACCGCAGGGCGTAGCGCACGTCCTGTCGTAGTGCCTCGAACCACTCGCGCACGGCACTCCGCCTTTCGCGTACCAGTGCGGCATCGGCCAGACGTCGGCGTGCCAGATCGAGCGACCCGAAACGTCGAATCGCCTCGGCCTTCGCGTCCTCCGGCGTCAATCCCTGACGCTCCAACTCTTCCGCTCGGGCGGCGAGGTGCGATTCGATTTCTTCTCGGGTTTCTCGCTCGACCACATCTCGACGTCGCAGTCGCAAGTGGAAGAGACGCCGGATACCGGGCCGGATCACCGCGCGCCTCGTGTTTCTGGTGGTGCGGTCAGAATGGAGGTGAGCAGTTCACCATAACGAACGAACTGGCGGGTTTCAGCCTTGAGGTGGCGCCGGCCATCAGGAGTAATCGCGTAGAAGCGAGCCCTCCGGTTGTTGGCGCTCACACCCCACTCCGCTTCGATCAGTCCGCGGGCTTCCATGCGGTAGAGGGCCTGGTACACGCCCGACTCGTCGAAACTCAACTCTCCACCCGAACGCTCGGCGAGCCAGTTGGTGATCTCGATGCCGTGCATCGGCGTCCAACTCAGGGCCTTGAGCACGAGGATATCGAGCGTGCCCTTCAACAGTGGTACCATGTCGCTCATCCACTCTCACTTGAGACATTCATTTGAGAGTCTACAAGGAGTGAGTGAAGGCGTCAAGCGTCTCGAGGCCCCGCGAGGATGCAGGCCGGGGGATGCTCCCCCGACCCGCCTTCGGTTCTAGCGCGGCTTCGGCAGATCCAGTGCGGGATTGCGCGTGAAGAACCCGGTCGGCTTCAACACGAAGCTATGCCACGCGACGGGCATGATGGGCCAGTCCTCCGACCGCGGAATGTGGTGGAACCCCACCGTGTACCAGGCCACCACGTCGGTGTTGGCGATCGGCCGGTTCCCGGAGGTCCACGCCGGCAGCCCCTGCCCCGGCAGGTGCGCCGTCGGATAATCCCCCGCGGCGAACAACTCATCCGCGACGTAGGGGGTGACCCAGAGCGTATGCTCGGTGAAGCCGGCTCGGCGCCGGATGAAGTCATCGTCCGACAGCAGGGTCACGGCCTGGTGGCCGCCGGCGATTTCGTAACTCACGGGGTCACCGTAGGGACCGGCATGATTCGGATTGGTGACGCGCCAGACTTCGGGCTTGTCGATCGTGGACCGGCGTTGCGCGTCGCCCTCGCGTTGAGCGATGTCGGTGATGTAATTCCAGAGACTCGTCCGCGCACTCCCCTTCGGCATGCGCTCGGTCACCAGACGGTCGACGGCCACCGAATTCGCCGGACCATCGATATCGAGGTCGAGTCGGAACGAGAAGAAGTGGCTGTGATTCACCCCAACGAGGTTCGGAGCGATGAATCGTCCGTGGAGATCCTCCCGCGGGGCGCCGGTTCGCTCGGCGGTCGCACGGGCTTCGACAGCATTGGCGGCACGGACCGTTCGGGTCTGATCCATCCCTGAGGCGCCCACCCTGATCTCGAGCATACCGTCCTGCATGAAGACGTAGTCGAAGAGGTAGTCGTAGTTGCCCGCTGTCATGAACATCCGGAGTACGAGGTCACGCCGTGGCCGAGAATCGGTGACGCGTCCGCCACGCGTGTGCCGCCATGCGGGATCGCCGGTCAGCCGTTCGAAGAGACAGGCTGCACGGACCCGCTGGACGGGCCGGCCCGATTCCGTGCTCACCACCGCGTCGAAATAGGTGGCGTAGTCGGGGCAATCCGCGCCCGGCTCGAGCGTGTTGGCCACCCCGCCAAAGACGTTGGCGTAGCTGCCCAGATCGAAATACGCCTGGTAGTTCCAGCGCTCTTCAGGACTCGAATAGGGGACGAAGAGCTCGGAGATGGATCCCTGGTACATCACCGAGCGCGCCGTGGTGTCGTCCACCCACTTCACCAGCGACACGACGAGGCCTCGCCGAGGGTCGATCCGGAAGTGAAAACGCCAATTCTGCCAGGAGACGGACTGGCCATGCAGCGTGAAGGACGGCCCCATCGGTTGAACCACGGCGATCGGCGTCTTCATGTCGCGCACGGGGCCGACGACATCCGGGCCGTATTCCCCACCATCCGAGGCCAGGGGAATGGGATCTCCGTCGATCACCCGGAGGACCTTCTTCGCGGTGAGATCCACCACCCCAACCAGCCCCTCGTAGGACGCCCCGTATCCGGAAAACCGCCCAGTCCCGTTCGAGCAGGTCGCCCGCACAACGCGATTGCCACGCTCCTCCGGGAGATCGAAGTAGCCCTCGTTGGCACCACCGCAGTCGATGTGGGTGAAGTCCGTCGCACCACGACGGCGGAGGGCGGCCTGGACTTCGGGATTGGCAAGCATCAGTTGGGAAACCGTCCGGTCGTCACCGGAGTGCCACATGTACTTCTGACCCGGTGAATCACTCCACCTCAAGATCTGGCCGGCATTCAGGTCGATCAGGACTTCATGCCCCGAGCCACCCTGGATGAAATGGACGAATGCTTCTCGCCGAAACGGTTGTCCCTCAGACCAGGCCAAGACCTCTGCCTTGGGTGGTTCTCGCAGCGCGACGTACGCGATGACCAGCGTTGTATCGGTTCGACCCGACGCCCTGAGCGTGTTGTACACCTTCCAATGCTCGGCGGGGGTCAGGTGATCGAGAGGATGGAGTGGTGCGGCCATGGGAACCTGCGCCGCCAGCGGGCCGGCCAGGAGAGTGAGCAAGGCCAGTTTCAGGAGACACTGCGATCTCGTCATAAACCAGTTTCCAGGAGGATGGGGAGAGCGACCGAGATTCGGACGCGCGGACCAATCTACTACGGGGCCGCACGTGCAGCCATGTCCCCGTCCCCCCGGTCGCTGAATACCATCACCACGGGCCGCGATAGCTCTCTCCGCCGGAAGAGGTATGTTCAAGAGGCGTAATCGCTTCGGAGGATTTGATGAGTGACCTGACACAGAAACAGTGCGTTCCCTGCATGGGGGGTGTACCCCCACTCAGGGGGGACGAGATCACGAAGTTGCTGGCCCAACTGGGCGGCGATTGGCGGGTGGAAGACGAGCATCACCTGGTCAACGAATACAGCTTTCCCGATTTTGTGACCGCGCTCGCGTTCACCAACCGAGTGGGCGATCTCGCCGAGGTCGAGGGACATCACCCCGACATTTTCCTGGCCTGGGGCAAGGTCGGGATCAAGATTTGGACGCACAAGATAGACGGCCTCACCGAGAGCGATTTCATTCTCGCGGCGAAAATCGATCAGGCGGCGAGCTGAGTCCCGGCGGCCACACCCCTCGCACAACGCACACATCGGGGGCATCTTAGTAGTCCATCGCCCCAACCGTTTCAGGAGAGACCCATGCGTGTGCAGCGACTCGTCCCCGCCCTAGCCTTGCTATTCGCCACCGCGGCCCCGGCTGCCGCCCAGAAGTTCATCCCGCAATCGGCGCTCATCGCGATGGTGGAAGTCCACAAGGCCTCGCTCCTCCGGTACCTCGACGTCGCTCCCGACTCGATGCTCGATTTCATGCCCACTCCCGGCGTTCGGACCTTCGCCGAGCAGATCGAGCACGCCGCCTGGGCCGATGCCTTCATCGCCCATTCGGCGATCACCGGATCACAGGAAGTCCCCAGCTTCGGCGACAAGAACGTCTACCTCAAGAACAAGGCAGCCCTCCGCACCTATGCCATCGCTGCCATGGACCACACCATTGCCATGCTGCGCGCTCTACCGGATGCCGCCATGACAGAGGAAATCACGCAGTTCGGGAAGAAACTGCCGAGGTATCGGGCCCTGATGGAGCTGCTGGACCATTTCCCGTGGACGCTCGGGCAAACGGTGCCCTACCTCCGGCTCAACGGCGTGACGCCACCCGCATACACCCCATTCTGATCGCATTGCCCGGGTTGGCTTAGGGCGATTCCGGGTTCACCCACTGGAAGGCCTCGTCGGAGCTTCCAGTGGGAAACTCAGTGTAGGGTATATGACTAGTAATGACTATCTTATAGTCATGAAACGAGTGGGTATCGCCGACCTCAAGGCTCGGCTCAGCGAACACTTGCGGTACGTCCGGCGCGGTCACAGGCTCACCATCCTCGACCGCGATACGCCGGTGGCTGAAGTCCGTCCAGTGAGTACGCGGGAACCATTAGCGGTTCGCTCTCCGGCGGGCCGGCGCCCTCTGGGCAGAATTCCGCTCGGAAAACCCCTTGGGCGAACAGTGGATGTCGTCGCACTGCTTCGTGAGGAACGGGGGGAGAGGTGAGCGTCTATCTCGACGCATCAATTCTGCTTCGAGTCGTCCTCGACCAACCAGAGCAACTCGAAGGCTGGCGCAAACTCGAGACGGGGGTGGCGAGCGCCCTCACCGAAGTCGAATCCCTCCGTACACTCGATCGCCTGCGTCTGACGACGGATCTGGACGAAACCGGCCTGGCAGAGCGGAGGAGGTTGGTGTACGCACTTACCGAGGAAATGGAACTGGTGGAGGTGAGTCGCCCGATTCTCGACCGGGCGGCCGGTGCCTTCCCGGTGACTGTGGGAACGCTGGACGCCATTCACCTCTCTACCGCACTTGCCTGGCAAGAGGCTCGGCAAGAGGACATCACCTTTGCCACCCACGACCGTCGCCTGGCCTCGGCGGCGAGAGCGGTCGGTCTAGAGGTGGTCGGGACCTAACACTCCGTGAAGGGTTCTCCACCCTCGCACGATGGGCCTTCCGGGGGCATCTTATGGTTCCCCAACCGGAGCCCATTTGACTGATATGACCCCTGCCCCGATCGCCGAGGCGCTCGCCGAACGTTACCGCATTGAGCGGGAACTCGGTGCCGGGGGGATGGCCACGGTCTACCTCGCCGATGATTTGAAACACGACCGGAAGGTCGCGCTCAAGGTCCTGAAGCCGGAACTCGCCGCCGTACTCGGTGGTGACCGGTTTGTTCAGGAGATCAAGACCACCGCCAACCTCCAGCACCCGCACATCCTCCCGCTCTTCGACTCGGGCACCGCGAACGGATTTCTCTATTACGTGATGCCGTTCATTGACGGCGAGACCCTGCGCGACAAGCTCAATCGGGAAAAGCAACTCGGCGTCGAGGAATCGGTGAGGATCGCGACCGAGGTGGCGGACGCGCTCGACTACGCGCACCGGCAGGGCGTGATCCACCGGGACATTAAGCCCGAGAACATCCTCCTCCACGATGGCCGGCCGATGGTTGCCGACTTTGGGATCGCGCTCGCCCTGAGTGCCGCGGCCGGCGGCCGGATGACTGAGACGGGAATGTCGATCGGCACCCCCTACTACATGAGCCCCGAGCAGGCGACGGCCGAGAAGGAACTCTCACCGCGATCGGACGTGTACTCCCTGGGCTGTGTGCTCTACGAGATGCTGGCCGGCGAGCCGCCGCACACGGGGGCCACGGCGCAGGCGATCATTCTCAAGATCGTGGCCGACACGGCGCGGCCAGTCACCGATCTCCGAAAGTCGGTGCCCCCGAACGTGGCCGCGGCGCTCACCAAGGCGCTCGAGAAACTGCCGGCCGATCGGTTCGAGAGCGCCAAGGCCTTCGCTGAGTCGTTGAGCAACCCGGCGTTCGGGCTCGTGGGGCCTTCGGCTACGAGGGCCATGGTGGGCGGGAGGGTGCTCCCCGCGCGCGGCGTCTCGGTCCGGCTCTTCGCCGCGGTCGGCGCAGTCGCCGTGCTGGCGATCGTCGCCACTCTGTTTCTCGCCCTCAGGTCCCGCCCCGAGGTCCGGGTCTCCAAGTTCAGCGTCCTCCTCCCGATCCTGACCTACGAGGAATTCCAGGGGACGGATAACCGGTTCGTCGCCACCCCTGACGGAAGAGCTCTGGTGTTCTTGGGTGACGACGGCCGGCTCTGGGTGCGTTCGCTCGACGCGCTCGAGGCGCGAGCCCTGGAAGGGACGAATAATGCAAACGCCGCGTTCATGTCGCCCGACGGACGGCAGGTCGGGTACCTCGCTCAGGGGCAGAACGCCATTCGTCTCGTGTCTCTCACCGGCGGCCCCACGATTACCGTGGCGGATTCCGGGATCGGCCAATGGGGTGCGACCTGGAGCCAGGACGGGTTCATCTACGCCTCCTCGACCGCTCCCACGGTCACCGGCATCGTGCGGGTTCCGGCCAACGGTGGTGGTCACGCCGAACCGGTCACCACGATCGACCGTGCGGCCGGCGAAACCGCCCACATCCTCCCTCAGGCGCTGCCCAACGGGAAAGCGATCCTGTTCACGGTCCAGCGTGGCGGCGTCACCTCGACCAACGACATCGCGGTCACGGTCCCCGGGTCGGGAGAGCACACGATCCTGGTGCGTGGGGTGGCGGCACGCTACACCGCGTCCGGACACCTGCTGTACCTGACGACCAACGGTACCCTGATGGCGGTGCCCTTCGATCAGCGCCGCCTCCGGGTCGACGGGGACCCCGTCCCCATTCTGGAGGGGCTCCCGGTGGCCGGCGCCTTCGCCGACATGGACCTCACCGTCTCCGAGAGCGGGACCCTGTGGTACGGGACCGGATCGATTGCACAGGATGTGGAGCCCATCTGGGTGGACCGCGACGGCGGAGTGGTGCCCGTGGAGCCGGGCTGGGTCGGCGATTTCCGCTATCCGGCGCTCTCTCCCGACGGAACACGCCTCGCCTACAGCATCGCCGACAACAGCGAGGTTCAGCTCTGGATCAGGAGACTTGGGCCCACTGGTGGCACCCAGGCGATTTTCACGCGGGAAGGCTCGGTCAACTTCCGGCCATCGTGGTCGCCCGATGGACGCACGATCGCCTTCGTGTCCGATCGTGGCCCGGACTACGACATGTTCGTCAAGCCCGCCGACCAGAGCGGGCAGGCCGAACTCCTCCTGGGCCGCGACTCCGACAAGCCGCTCTGGGAGGTGGTGTACACCGGTGGCCCGTGGTTGCTCTATCGAGCCGAGGATCGAGCCTCCGATCTCTACGCCATCCGGCCGGGCATCGACAGCACACCCACACCGCTGGTCGTGACCGACGCGACGGAGCGCATGCCCATGCTCTCACCCGATGGGCGCTGGCTTGTGTACACCTCGACGGCCTCCGGGCGGACGGAGGTCTACGTGCGACCCTTCCCCAATGTGACCGAAACCGTCTGGCAAGTCTCCACGACTGGGGGGAATGAGCCGCGTTGGTCGCACAGCGGTCGCGAACTGTTCTACCGCAGCGGAGACAACCACCTCGTGGCGGTCGCCATCGCCGCGGGAGCCACCTTCGAGTGGGGCGCACCCCGCGCGTTGTTCCCGATGACGGGGTATCGCACGGCGGGCAACGGACGGATGTACGACGTGACCCCAGACGACCGGCGATTCCTCATGCTGCGCGTCCTGCCGAGCGAGAAGGCGTCGGAGGTGATCGTGGTGCAGAATTTCTTCGAGGAACTCAAGGCCAAGGTGCCGAGGTAGGCGGATGAACCCAGTGGACTCGCTCAACATCGCTCTCGAAGGCCGGTATCGCATCGCACGCGAAATCGGTCGTGGCGGGATGGCCACCGTGTATCTCGCGGAGGACCTGAAACACAAGCGCAACGTCGCCCTCAAGGTTCTCCTGCCGGAACTGGCTGCCATGATCGGCGCCGACCGCTTCCTCAAGGAGATCGAGGTCACCGCCAATCTGCAGCATCCGCACATTCTGCCGCTGTTCGATTCCGGCCTCGCGGAGACGCGGGGCGGAGACGGGAGCCGCTTTCTCTATTACGTGATGCCTTTCGTCGAGGGCGACACGCTCCGTGACAAACTGCGCCGCGAAAAACAGCTCGGCGTGGAAGAGGCGGTCGAGTTGACACGAAGCGTGGCCGCTGCGCTCGACTATGCGCACCGTCGGGGCGTCGTTCACCGTGACATCAAGCCGGAGAACGTGTTGCTGCACGACGGGCAGGCGATGGTGGCCGACTTCGGGATCGCACTCGCGGTGCGCGAGGCGGGTGGTACCCGACTCACGGGCACCGGGCTCTCGGTGGGCACCCCGTCGTACATGAGTCCCGAGCAGGCGATGGGCGACCGGGAACTGGATGCGCGAAGCGATATCTACTCGCTCGGTGCCATGCTCTACGAGATGTTGGCGGGCGACCCGCCGTTCACCGGAAGTACCGCGCAGGCAATCGTCGCCAAGATCCTGACCGAGGCGGCGCCCGCGGTGACTCGTGCTCGTGCATCGGTGCCCGGCAACGTCGGCGCCGCGATCCACAAGGCCCTCGAACGGCTTCCGGCCGATCGCTTTGCCAGCGCAGCCGAGTTCGCAGACGCACTCTCGAATCCGTCGTTCACCGTTCAGGGAATGGCCGGCTCGGCAACCGCTTCGACGGGAGCCCGTTCCCTGTGGAACTCCCTCAGCGTTGCCACCACTGCCGTCGCGCTCGTCGCCATCCTGGCGCTCGTCGGGGTCGGACTGCGGCCCGAGCCTGGGCTACCGGTCAAGCGGCTCGTCCTTGCGGGCGAGGCGCTGGTACCGGGCGGGATCAATAGGATCGCACTCGCACCTGATGGGTCCGCGTTCGTCTACGCAGGCCAGGATGCATCCGGCGCCTCTCGCCTCATGCTCCGACGCTTCGAGCAACTCGGTGCCACGGCGCTTCCCGGTACGGAAGGCGGGGTCTCCCCGGCTTTTTCTCCCGACGGAGAGCGGATCGCCTTTCTCAGCAACGCGCCGTTCTCGATCAAGGTCGTATCCACCAACGGGGCTCCTGCGATCACGCTGGAAGACCAGGGCGTGATCGGCGGGGGAGTGGCCTGGAGCAAGGACGACTGGATCTACTTCGATGCTGGGGCCAGTCTCGATCGAGTCCGAGGTGGAGGCGGAGGACGGGAAACGGTCGTGGCTCTCGACTCGACCATCGGGGAGGTTGGTTTCGCCTGGCCCGAGCCGTTGCCGAACGGCAAGGGCCTGATTTTTCGGTCCCGGCGTTCGGGCGAGACGGTGCAGAACTACGTGATCAAAGCAATGGACCTCGAGACTCGGACTCAGAAGGTCCTGCTGCAAGCGGTTGTCGCCCGCTATGTGTCGACGGGCCATCTCGTTTATGTCACGGGTGACGGGGTTCTCCTTTCCGCCCCGTTCGACCAGGATCGACTGGAACTCACGGGCGCACCCACTCCGCTCATCGAAGGCCTCGGCGTAGCCGGTTTCGGCAGCGTGGACCTGGCGTTGTCGGAATCGGGGGATCTCATGTACCTCAGCACCGAGGGCCCCGGGGGTGAACGGATCTCGTGGGGGCGCCGGGATGGGACATCCGAACCGGTCGACCCCGAATGGGAGATCGGGGTGGAAACCATCATCGGCATGGCACTCTCCCCCGATGGCAAACGGCTGGCCCTGGCCATTGGCTCAGGAGGCGGCCGTGGGGCTCCAAGCGATATTTGGGTGAAGGACCTCGACACTGGCCCGATGTCGAAACTCACCTTTGAGGGTGTCAACTATTCGCCCGCATGGACCCGTGACGGATCGGCCATCGTGTACATCGCTGTTCCGTCCAACGACCCGAACATCGTGGGGCAATTGTACCGAATTCGGGCAGACGGAACCGGCTCCCCGGAGCCCTTGCTCACCGAGCCCCGTGGCGTGGATGAGGTCCATGTCTCGCCGGTGGATGACTGGATCGTCGTCTCCAGTGCGCCATCGGGGAGCGGCGCGGGGGATATCCTCGCGTTCCGTCCGGGGCGCGATACCGCAATGGTCCCCCTTCTCTCCAGTCCTAGCCTTGAGACCCTGCCAAGACTCTCGCCCGACGGACGGCTGCTGGCTTACGTGTCAATGGAGTCCGGACGTCCCGAGGTCTATGTTCGGCCATTTCCTGGCGTGACCCAGGGCAAGTGGCAGGTTTCCGTAGAGGGTGCCTTCTGGCCCCGGTGGACGCACAGCGGCTCGGAACTCCTCTACCTGACCCTCGGCAACGATGTGACGTCGGCTGAAGTCCGCACCACTCCGACCTTCTCCGTGGGTCGGCGGCGAGTGCTGCACAACGCGGGCGCCATCCCGATGTTCGAGGTGGCTCCGGACGATCAGCGGTTTCTGCGTCTCGCCTCGCGGGCCCGCTCGGATTCGACGATGAGCCAGTTGGTGCTGGTGCAGAACTTCCTGACAGAGCTGAAGGCCAAGACCCCACGCTAGCATGACCACCCCGGAATCCCTCCGCTTCGCCGTCGCCGACCCCTATCGTATTGAACGGGAACGTGACCAGGGCGGCACGGCCGTGGTCATTCGTGCCGAGCCGCTCCTGGCCCAGCGTTGAGCGGCGACATGCAGGGAGAGCAACCAGGTGGCCGAAGCGAGTCCGACCGACTGACAAAGGCTCTCGCCGATCGCTATCGGATCGAGAGCGAGCTCGGCCAGGGCGGAATGGCAACGGTGTATCTCGCCGAGGACCTGAAGCACAAGCGCATGGTGGCGCTCAAGGTCCTCCGGCCCGAGCTGGCGGCCGCGCTCGGCAGTGATCGGTTCCTCCGGGAGATCGAGGTTGCCGCCGGCCTGCATCACCCACACATCCTGCCACTGTACGACTCGGGAGAAGCCGACGGATTCCTCTTTTATACCATGCCCTACGTCCAGGGTCAGTCGCTCCGGGATCGGTTGGAGCAAGAGGGAGAACTACCGGTCCAGCAGGTGGTGCGGTTGCTGCATGACGTCGTCGATGCGCTGAGTCACGCGCACCAAAACGGCCTCGTTCATCGGGACATCAAACCGGAGAACGTGATGATTGCGGGACGCCACGCCCTGGTCACCGACTTTGGCGTGGCCAAGGCCCTCGGTGAAGCCGGTAAGCGCGACAGGCTCACCAGTATCGGTATCGCCCTGGGTACGCCCCTGTACATGGCACCGGAGCAGGCCGCCGCCGATCCGCAGGTCGATCATCGGGCGGACATTTATGCCTGCGGGATGCTGGGGTACGAGCTACTCACGGGACGGACCGCGTTCGCCGGTCTCAGCCCACAGGCCATCCTGGCCGCCCATATGACGCAGGCACCGCAGCCGGTGAAGGAACTCCGGCCGACGGTCCCGCCGGTGCTGGCATCCCTGATCATGCGCTGCCTCGAGAAGAAGCCGGCCGATCGGTTCCAGAGCGCCGAGGAGATGCTCCCGGTGCTCGAGGCCCTGGCCACCCCAAGCGGTGGAACCACTCCGCTTGCTGTGCTCGGTGGAGTGGCGGCCACCACACCGTGGCGCCGTCGGTTGTATGTCGCGGGGGGTGGCGCAGTCCTCGCAGCGCTCGCCTGGATTGGGTGGCGCGTCACCAGGCCACAAGGTCCACCAATCACGATCACCAATGTCCGCCAACTCACGCATCAGAGGGAACCGGCCATCCACGTGGCGGTTTCTCCGGACGGCCGGGAGGTGGTGTATGAATTGGGGTATCCCGGTCAGACGCACATTGAAATCCGCGACCTGGCCGGAGGCCGGCCGGTGCCTTTGACCGCAGACTGGACTGGTCCCCGCGGACAAGCGTTTCCGTCCTGGAGCCCCGACGGCCGGAGCATTCACTTCCTCAACGTACGTGGGAGCCCGGCGCAGGCGGCCGGACGATGGATGATGCCGCGCCTGGGTGGCGAAGCCGTCAGACCCGATTCGGCGGAGTTGGCATCGCTCCACGGTGGTGTCCATCTGGTCCAGCGCGGGGACACCCTGGTCGCGGTCGCTGCGCAAGGAACTGAGACCGTCATTCGCATCGGTGCGGCGCACTCCATGTCGTGGCGGCGGGACGGGAGCGCCGTCGCCTACGTCGTGGGCAACGAGAGTGCCGCCTTCCAATGGGGGGCCGTCGCACCGAGCCAGATCTGGGTGACACCGATCGGCGGAGCCCCGGCTCTGGTCACCGACAGCACATCCTCCAACACGAGCCCCGAGTGGATGCCTGACGGCACCCTGCTCTTCGTCTCCAACCGCGATGGCGCCCGGGATATCTACGCCGTGCGGCTCGACCGCTCGGGCCAACCTCGCGAACCGCCGGTGCGGCTCACCACCGGGCTCGAGGCCTACAGTATCTCGGTGTCCGACGACGGTACCACCGCCGCCTACGATCGCTTTACCCTGCGGCGCAACATCTATGTCATCCCGATCCCGGATTCCGGGACGGTCTCCGTCAAGGATGCCCGGCAGTTGACCACCGGCAACCAGGTGATCCAGAATGTGAGCCTCTCGGCCGACGGCAGCTGGCTCGCCTTCGACTCCAATCTCCAAGGCAACCAGGACATCTACATCATGCCGGCGACGGGCAGTGAACCCCGTCTCGTGACGAGAGACCCGAACGATGACTTTGGACCGAGCTTCTCACCCACCGGCCGGCAACTCGCCTACTTCTCGATTCGCGACGGCGTTGGGGACATCTACGTGATCAACACCGATGGAACTGGAGACCACCGCCTGACGAGCGGCGTGGAGGACTCCGACCATCCCTACTTCTCACCAGACGGTCTGCGCATCGCGTATTCCGCATTCACTGGCGAGGGACCCACCGTGCGGATCCTCCGGCGGGAGAGCGTTGACGCGCCCTGGGGCACACCGGAACCCACCCCGCTCGACCAGGGATACGCACCGCAGTGGTCTCCCGACGGCTCTGCCCTCGTGGTCGAGGACGGTCGCGCCCCGCTCCTCATCAACCAGAGCGCCGGGGCCCTCTGGATCTATCCGCTGGGCGGGGAAAAGCGAACCCTCTTTGCGGGAGGAACGGAGGAGATCTGGGTCCCCAAGTGGCCTCTGTGGTCTCCGGACGGGAGCAGGGTCTACTTTCGGGCGTTCCAGTCCGACGGGACGGAGGGGCTCTTCGAGATTCCTCCGAGTGGTGGCTCTCCCCGACACCTGATGCGATTCGACGATCCATCCAAGCCGGTCTATGAAGGGGCGCTGCCGGTAGGGAATGGGCTCGTCTATATGGTGATCGGCGAGCTGGAGAGCGACATCTACGTCATGAATCTCGTGAAAAAATGATGGCAGGGTCCACACCTCGCACATGTCCGCGAGCGGCAATCGGCGGTCGTTCGTGGAACTCGTGAGTGAAGTAGACGTCCTCCTGGACATCAACATTCTCGGCAGGGGAATCGGCGGTGACGTCAGCCGCACGGGGATCTTCCGGGCCACCCTCGGCCTCACGCATGCGATGCTCCGTCGGCCCGAGATCACACTCCACCTCGCGGCCGAGGCCAATTGGGCCAGCGAACTCCTGCTGCTCGCTTACGATCAAGCATCGGGCGGCACCCTGACCCCCAGGATCCTCAGAGCCTGGCATCATCCCGACATCGCCGACGCCGAGGCGACGGAGTTGATCACCCATGTCGTGACCGAAGAGGCCGCCGGACGCGACGCCCGGCGGG
>QKDC01000033.1 GCA_003246755.1 Gemmatimonadota bacterium
CTCCTCGGAGGTTCCGATCCGCCCCACGGATGGCCGGCCACAGCCCGAACGTCAGGGCGGTGGCGAACGACAGGACCACGGCGAATACAATGACACGCCAATCAAAGGCAAACCCTGCCACGCGTGGCAAACTCGACGCTCGGCCCAGATCGAGTGTCGCCACCATGACGCGTGCGAGCAAAATGCCACCCGCACCACCAACCACCGCAAGGATGACACTATCGGTGAGTTGCTCCCGCACCAGACGCAGTCGTCCAGCCCCCAACGCGGAGCGGACGGCAAGCTCTCGTCGTCGCCGCTCGCCCCGCGCCAGCAGGAGATTCGCGAGGTTTGCGCAGACGAGCAACATGACCAGTCCGACCCCACCCAGGAGCATGAAGAGCGGCGTGCGGACGTCACCGACCATGGAATCAAGGAGCCCGATGGCGCCTGCGGTCTGCTCACGGGTCTTCTCGATCACCCCCGGGTGGTCCAGCATGAGTCGTGAGGTAATAGCCTGGACCTGGAACGCCGCCTGATCAATGGTGGCCTCGGGCACGAGACGTCCAATGATCTGATTCACATACCACGTACTGTCGGTCTCGATGGTGCGTGCGGCAGCGCGGCTCAGTGGCATCCATGCATTCACGCTGGTGCCCGGTCCAACGAGGGGTGGAACGAAGTCCCTGGGCATGATCCCGATGACCAGACGCGTCGAATGCCCCCCACCATCCAGATCGATGCGCCGCCCGACGAGGTTGGAGTCGGCACCGAACCGTGCCTGCCAGAAGTCATGACTCAGAATCACGACGTCCGAGATACCCGGGTCCCGTTCATCCTCACGGAACGGCCTTCCAATGACCGGTTGAACGCGCAACACCCGGAAGAACTCGGCGTCAACAGCCTGCGCGGTCAGCACCGTCGCGTCCCCATAGCCCGTGAGGGTAAGACTCCAGCGCGAGATGCCGGTCGACGCCTCCAATGCCGGTGCCTCGCCGAGGGCGTCGGCCAGGGACATGTTGAAGTTCTGCGTCGGTGAGAGCTGGACGAGTCGTTCCGGCTCGGGATAGGGGAGTGGACGCAAGACAACCGCGTTGACCACCGTGAACACTCCAACCGCAGAGCCAATCCCCAAGGCAAGAGTCGCGAGGGCAGCCACGGTGAATCCTGGGTCGCGGCGGAGACGCGTGAAGGAGAGGCTCAGGTCTCGTGCCCAGTCGCGGACCCGTTCGCGCCGCCGGTACGCACGGTCGGTGGCACCCAGATTCCTCTTGATCGCGAGCAGATCCCCCATGCGACGTTCGGCTTCCCGCCGTGCCTCGCTCGGGTTCAGACCCTCCGACACGAGAGCGTCGGTCTGCTCTTGGAGATGGAACTCCAATTCGTCTTCCACATCGGCTCTCGGGTCTGCGCCAAACAACCGGAGATACCGGCGCCACATCGGTGCGCGATCAGACATGGCCTGTTACCCTCTTCACGTCGCCCACGAAGGGGCTTTGCTCTCATCCAACACCTCGGCCACCGCTGAAGCGAAGCGCGACCACGCCTTGGCATCGTCCCGAAGTCGCTTCCGTCCATCTCGGGTCAACTGGTAGTACTTGGCTCGGCGGTTCTTGTCGGTGATCTGCCACTCGGCCTCGATCCAGCCACGCCGCTCCATGCGGTGGAGCGCGGGGTAGAGCGAGCCTTCCTCGATGTCCAATTCCCCATCGGTCCGTTCACCCAGCCAGTTGGCAATCCCGTAGCCATGCATGGGCCCCCAGGACAGTGTTTTCAGGATGAGGACCTCGAGCGTGCCCTGCAGGAATAGATGCCCGTCACTTGCCATGGGTTTGCCTCCACTCGGCTCCCAAAGACCGTCTATGTGAACGAAGACATTGTAGGAACCTTTACATAGACTGTCAAGGGAAGTGGAGGAATGGCGATCAGGGCTCCAATCCGATGTTGGTCAACATGGTGCGGAATCTCTCAGACGTGCCGAGAGCCCGGCGGACACTGGGGAAGGTGCGCAGACCGTTTGAAAGGTACTCGCTCCGGTTGCGGGCCCAGAAGTCGCGCGGGTAGTTTGCCGCCATGAGCCCCGGAGACGAGCGCAGGTACAGCGACGAAGAGGTGGCGGTGGTTCTCCACCGGGCCGTCCAGCCCAGACCGGAGTCAAGAACCCCCGCCGGCACGGCAGACGGTCTGACCCTTGCCGAGCTCGAACAGGCGGCCGCGGAAGCGGGAATCGACCCGGCACGGATCCGCGAAGCTGCGTTGGCCCTGGGATCACAACCGGATGAGCCTGCGGGCAACGTTCTCCTTGGCCCGGGCACGACCCATATCTATGACCGGATCGTCGAAGGGGAACTTTCCGCGGAAGGCATGTCGGAGCTGGTGGCCACGATCCGTCGGCTGACGCGCGTCAAGGGGTCGGTCACCAAAATCGGTGACTGGTTGGAGTGGACCAGTGACGCGAAGACCATCAGTGTCCTGGTCAGACCCGACTCCGGACGCACTCGGCTCCAGGTGTTGGGAGACGCCGGGCACAAGGCAGTTCTCATCTACGGGCCCATCGGCATCGCCACGCTGATCACGCTT
>QKDC01000004.1 GCA_003246755.1 Gemmatimonadota bacterium
CGTGGACCGAGCGGGACCTCTAGCGATCGGAGGGATCCGAGCCGGTACGAAAGAGGCCCGCCACCGGGCGGCCCTCTTTCTTCGATTGCGACCGCTGCTCGATCGCAGGCCGGCGGTGCTACTGCGCCGGCCCGTCCGAGGGGATCGGCCCCACGTGGAACGGCCGCATCATCTCGTTGTCTTCGTGCTCGACGATGTGGCAGTGCCAGACGTAGTAGCCGGGCAGGTCGAACTTGGCCTTGACCCGAGTGATCTCGCCGGGGTAGGCGATGACCGTGTCCTTGTAGCCGGTCTCCCATGCCTCTGGTCGACGCAGGTTCCCGCCGTTGTCCTCGCGACTCACCACTTGGAAGTGCACCTGATGGATGTGAATCGGGTGCGCGTCCTCGGTGAAGTTGTGAATCTCCCACTGCTCGGTCGAGTCGAGGTCGGGATTCTCCGTAATGAGATCAGCCCACTTGCGTGTGTGGCTCGATCCGTCATACGTACCCAACAGCGCGGCCGTCGGCCCGAACTCCTCGCCCTCAGCGCAGTCGAGGACGATGTTGCCATTCTCCTCCGACACTCGCACCGTCGCCGATCCCTCCTCGTTCAAGGAGACCGCGCGGGTATTGTCGGGATCCCCGGGCCTTGACGCCGCCGGTAGGGTCGTAGGCAAAATGCTCGTGTCGCGACTGGTAGCAGCCTTCACACGGAACTGCATGACCTGACCCGTCGAGTCCGGGTCCGCCGGATCGAAGTCCACGCCGGGAAGACCGCCACCGAAGGGCTCGTCGGGCCCGAAGTTCTGCAGAATGATCTCGGTCCCTCGGCGGGCGCGGCTGAAGTCCACGATCACGTCGGCTCGCTCCGCCGGCGCCAGGAGCAGCTCATTGAGCTCCACCGTCCGAGGCAGGAAACCTTGATCACCGCCGATCTGGTAGAACGGCATGCCGTTGCTCATCTTCAGGATCAGGAATCGAGAGTTACACCCGTTCAGGAAGCGGAAGCGGTAGCGGCGTTGCTCCACCTCGAGATAGGGCCAGCTGAAGCCGTTCACCACCATGGTGTTGCCGAAGAACTCCGGATTCCAAATCGGTGAGACATCGCTCTTCCCGTCACACGCGTCCTCTGGAATGAACGGGATTTGGAGCTGTGAGGGGTTCAGGCCCTCGAAGAAGGCCCGGTTATCCGGATAGAACAGGGAGCCATCGGCGTTGAATGACCGATCCTGGATAACGATTGGGATCTCTGTGTACTCGCCGAGGGGGTCGTCACCGACACCCGGCGCACGGTAGCCGAGGTCCGTGTCGTTCGGGCCGCCGCGAATCAGCCAATAGCCCGCCGGGCCGGCGTAGACGTTGAGGCGAGTCATGCCCAACGCGTGGTCGTGGTACCACAGAGTGGTTGCAGGTTGGTCATTGGGATACTCGAACACCGCCGTGCCCGGATCCCAGCCCTGCCCAACTCTGCTCTTGAACTGAGATCTGAAGTAGTCGTAGAAGGTCCCCGACTTGGCATAGCCGTTGGGAATGTTCTTGGCATCAGGCAGGAACCACGCCTCGGTGTAGCCGTCGCTGTCCGCGTGAGTATGCGCGCCGTGCACGTGTGTGACGATCGGAACGGGTCCCTCGTAGGGATAAGGGCTGTAACCTCTCTTGTCCCTGCCGCGCTTGCCCCCAGGCGGATTGGCCCAGTGCAGGGTTTGGTCCACGGACAGAAGGTGGGGTAGGAACCTGCCGTTCTTGGCCACGAGGTCGTTGATCCAGTTGACGCGAACGCGGTGGTCCCACGGCGCTTCGATCGTGAAGGCCGGGTAGTTGAACGTCCCACCTTCGGCGACCGTGCCCGGGTACTCAATCGAGCCATAGCTCCACACGGTCGTCATCGGATGCGGGGGCGATATCACCCGCTGCTGGAACTGCCGCACGGCGATCTCATAGTAGTCGAAGCCTTGCATATTACCCATCTTGCCCTTCTGCATCTTGGGCATCGCCGGCGGCTTCACGAGCGGCAGCACGAACTTCTCGATGTCTCCCGGAGCAAGCGACCCCCCCGGGATCTGGGCCAGCGCTCGTTTGGCCCCGAAGAGACCGAGCCGCCAGGGAAAGGCGGCCGCACCTCCTACGAGTGCCGCGAGCTTCGCGAAGTCTCGTCGATTGAGCATGATCTTCCCTCCCCCTCATCGGGCAGCTCTGCGGTAGTTGCATGACCTCCTGCGGAGGAAGCTCCCTCCGTCACAGTGAAACGGTGATGAAGATTACATGACGGCTAAGTGGTTGCAATTGTTGCGTTTATGCGACATCGCGTGGACGCCGCAGCGCATGATCGACGTCGACCCAACGCGACAGAGAAAGCGCGCGTCGCCCTGCTGTGGTGCCGGTGCAACACGCCCGGCATTTCGCGCAGAGATCGACCGCTCAGAACCGGTCGGATAGCTGTGGAGGGGTCTCTTAGGCCGGCGACTCGTCCCGCGTGACGCGCTCGACCTCTTCAAGCGTGGTGGTCCCCGCGCAGACCTTGGCCCATGCGGCGCGATGGAGCGGAACC
>QKDC01000132.1 GCA_003246755.1 Gemmatimonadota bacterium
CCGACATCGCCGACGCCGAGGCGACCGAGTTGATCACCCATGTGGTGACCGAAGAGGCCGCCGGACGCGACGCCCGGCGGGATCGGGCGGCGTTGACGCTTCTCAGTGCGACGGCCCGGCGTACGGGATTCTCCCAAACATTCGACGTGCTACACTCGCTGCGCACTCCCCTTCCACCTCCCACACGCGTCCCGGCCCGTGCCCGCGCCCTCACGATTCATGACCTGATTCCCTTACGGTATCCGGAATGGATGTATGCGGGGGCCGAAGCCGAGATCCAGGCGATTGCGGCAAGCCTCCTCCCTGGGGACTTCGTCGTGGCGAATTCACAGGCCACGGCACGAGACACCAGTGAGTTGCTCGGCGTTGGGCCCGAGCGGACCTACGTCACCCCGTTCGCGGCCGCTCCGGACGTGTTTTACCCGGAACCATCAGAGGAGCGGGTTGCGGAGACCGCGGCACGATACCAGATCCCTCCTGGGCCGTACCTCATGAGCCTCTGCACTCTCGAGCCCCGAAAGAACTTCCCCCAACTCCTGCGCTGTTTTCATCGTCTGGTTCGGGAGGGGGAGTCCCTCGGCGTGCGACTCGTATTGGTCGGGGCGACCGGTTGGAAGTCGGACCCGATCTTCGCCTATCTCGACGAGCACGCCGACCTCCGGGAACGCGTGGTGCTGGCGGGATACGTGCCGGACGCCGATCTGGCGGCGCTCTACTCCGGTGCGCGGGCGTTCGTGTATCCCTCGCTCTATGAAGGGTTCGGGTTACCAGTGCTCGAGGCGATGCAATGCGGCACACCCGTGATCACCTCCGACGTGAGTTCCCTGCCGGAGGTGGTCGGCGACGCGGGACTCCTGGTGTCACCAACCGACGCCGACGCGCTGACGTCGGCCCTGCTCCGGGTCCTCACCGATGACGACCTGGTGACCGACCTTTCGCGTCGGGGCCTCCAGCGGGCAAGCCTGTTCTCCTGGGACAGGACCGCAGAGAACACCATCGCGGCCTACCGGGCCATGCTCGCAGCTGTCTAAGCACCGAGGTCCTGGAGCTCGGCCTCGACGGCTTCCGTGGCGTGCGACCATGTGAAGTGGCCGTGCGCCTGTTCCACACCCGCGTCTGCCTTCGCACGCAGCGCCGTCGGCGACTCCCTTGCGACGTTCGCCAACGTATCCGCCAGCCTCTCCTTCGGCACCTCGCAGAAGTCCACTTCAGTGATCTCCTCTTCAAACCCCAGCGCGACACGGAAGCTGCGTGCAACCGGGGCGCGGATGCGCCGCGCCTTTACGAAGTACGAGGTTGGCGCGCTGCAGAAATCGAGACAGGCACCGAATTGCGGAACAATCCCCGGCGTGCCACACGCCATGGCTTCCAGGATCGGGAGGCAGAACCCTTCCGCACGATACGGGAAGACCGCGACATCGCATGCGCGGTACAAGGCGGCGAGATCCCGGTCGGAGAGAAACTCGTCCAGATGCACGATCTCAGGGGCCGACGGGTCACCACGGATCGCCGCGATCCGTTCCCGCACTTCGTTTGCGCGGTAGAACAGGTCACCGGAATGATCCTTCAGCACCAGGCAGACATCATCCGCGGCAGTGAAGGCGCGGTGATACGCCTCCAAGAGGATGTCGGTCCCTTTCCGCCGACTGACTCCACCGACGAACAGGAACCGAAACCGCTTCTTCGTGGGCACGGGGTAGCCCGGTCCATCCGGGCGAAAAACCTCCGGGTCGATCCCAAGCGGCACCAGGCGAATCAGGTCAGCCCGAACGCCTGATCGTTCGGCGAGTCCGGCGATCCAATTGCTGTGGGCCCAGTACTGATCGAACTCCCGGTTGATCTTCTCCACCCATAGCGGCGGAAAGGGACCAAAATCCCAAGTGCGCACCGCCACACACTTGGCGCCCTTGGGCGGCTCGAACTGGGAAAACTGGGAGGAAAAGTCGTGATGAATCACGATGGCCGGCGGGGGCCCATCGGGAGCGTAATCGGTGACCCGGTAGCCGGCGTTGGTGAGAGCGCGACTCCACTGCGCATTGATCATCCCGAAGGCCGATCGTCCTCCGCGCTGCCCCTGAAAGGCGATTACCGGTCCGTCACGCACTCCGGAGGCGCTCAGCGAGGGTGTCGAGCTCACTCAAGTCGTCACTGAGCGTCAGGTCCCAGCACGACACCGTGGCGATGAATCCCGCGAGGAAATCGAGAAACGCCGCCTGATCCCTGGCCCCGTCGAACCGCTGGAAGTGCCCGTTGTATGCCATCAGGCGGCGGAGGGCGACCTGGGCCTTGATGCGGGTCAGCCCGAAGCGGCCCGACACGCTTGGGAAGAGCAGCCGGGCTGGCGGGAAGTCACAGTAGGGCGCCGAAGCGAAGTAATCCTTCATCGCGATCTCTTTCTTCATGGTGCCCGCAAAGTCGCGCGCTGGAACGGGCAAGGGTTCCCCGAAGAAGTGGTGCTCGCTGCGCTCAGTGAGTCGGGCGCGCTCGTCGCTGCCGCTGACGAGGTATGCCCCATCGGATCGCCACAACAGCACCTGATCCTCGCCAAGCACAGTGCCCCCGGATCGCGCCAGCGCCAAGGTGCTGGTACTCTTGCCGGCGCCCTTGTCCCCGACGAAGAGACAGACTCCATCGTCCACCGTCACTGCCGCGGCATGAAGCATCAGGCGATCGCAGTAGAACAGCATCTTGTGGATGATCACACCGAAGTGCACGCAAAGGGCCGGAAACGGGGTGTCCGGCCGAAGTACGGTGAGCCGTATCGGGATCGGTTGCCGATCCAGGCTCAGCTCAGCATGTAAGGCATCGGTCGCAATGGTGGGGCGCTGGGTCGTCCCGCCGAGCTCGAGGAGGTTTTCGGGGGCGGGGCGAGGGGTAGATGCGTCGTCCTCATCAGGTGGGTCGACAACGACCAGATCGAAGTGACGCGTGGCGTCGTGCTCGGGCGTGAGCGGGTGCAGTCCGACACCGAAGACGAGTGACAGAGCATTCGTGTATTCCTGGCGCCCCGATATCAGTCGGCCGTGGAAACTTCCGAACCGCAGAAGCGCCGGGCGGGGCGCGGTCATTTCTTCTGGAGCGGCGGCAGAATGCCGATCGCGCGGAGCGCCCTCCCCACAGCCCACCGGACGCGCCAGGGGAGTGGCCGGAGCACGTCCCGCCGGAGATGAAGCGCTTCCCAGCGACATCGTGCGCGAAGTCTGGCCATGCGCCACGCCAGGTCGGTGGACGTCAGCCATCCTTCGCCGCGCCGTCGCGCGACGGCGCGCCCGAGCAAGTCTTCCCGGTTCGCCTCGAAGGTGCGCTCCGGCCAGTTGTCACACCACAACAGAAGGCTCTGCCCTCGCTTCCGCATCACTCGGCGCGTCGGGAAGCGATCGAGGTAGCGATAGGTGATCACGTCCCCAACGCGGATGTCTTCCCAGCGTATGGGATCGACGACCACTTCGTCACCCTCGACGAGGAAGGGTCGCATCGACTCACCGTGGAAATAGAGCGTCCGCTGCCGTGACGAGGTCTCGAGCTGCAATTCCTTCGCGACGAGACGCGCGTCCATCACGTGCTACTCTCCACTCAGGATCAACTGCTCCAGCTCCCCAAACCGCTCCGCGAGCGGAGTCTCCCAAGGCACTGGTGGTTCGTTTTCGGCATGCTCCCCAGGTTGGGGTCCGGCATCGGGAACGTCCTCCACGACGATCAACTCTCCTTCCTGCAGTTGATCGAGGAACGCGGCAACCTCATCCTGAAGACCTGGCGGGGCAGTAGAGAAGCGACCCTCGGCCCACGTTGTGAGTTGGTCAAGCGTCATCGGTCCTTCCGTGAGCCTCACCCAGAGGACGGTCCCGGTCTGGTTCATCCCGAAATAAGCCGAGGTGTCGGCATGGAGGACAACGGCCTCACCGTCCGCAAGCCGCCATGCGACATTGTCCTGGTCGACTCGGAATTGCGTTGGAATACTCGGGCCTCCGGTTGAGGGTCAAAGTTCAGGCGTCACCGCGCAATATGCGTGCTCACCGAAGTCGCGGCCAGACGACTCTTCACCGTGGCATGTGGCTCTTGCTACTTGGGGTCACCCCCCCAACTCGCGGCAAGCATACGACTCGTGTGTGGCGCCATGCCAACACTGCAACAGCGCGGAGGGCCTGATTGCCGGTAGCACGGTATCTTCTCCGGATCGCCCCAAGGAGTGTCCCCCTGGTGAACCCACGAGTCCCCCCGAGCGGAGTCGAGCGTGCTGCACGCCTGGACGATGCGGCGACCACTGTGCTTTTGCTTTGCCGACGGGAGACCGGTGCCGAGGACGCGGCCCGGGCGGTCCGGACCCTCCAGACAGGCTCCAACCTCCCGTCATTCCATGCCTTTGCCGACCAACACCACGTACTCGGCCTGGTACTGAACAAACTCGAGAGGTTGTGGCCGGAGGACCTCCGCTCCACACCCAACTTTCAGGCATTGTTGAAGCCGCTCAAGGTCCGGAGACGTCTGGCCTTGCTGTGGGATCTCGAGCGCGACCGGGTTCTGGGAGCATTGCAGGCCCACAACGTCAGCCCACTCGTCTTGAAGGGCGCAGCTCTGCGTCTCACCACCTACCAGTACCCGGTCGAACGGCAGTTCGGCGATCTCGACGTCCTCGTGGAACCCGCACAGCTCGACGCTGCGATTGATGGATTCCGGGACGCGGGGTACGAACTCGGTTCCGAACCCGAACTGGCCGCATATCGACAGCACCACTTCCACTACTTGCTCCACCATCCGAGAGGCTTCGCGGCCGAGATCCACTGGGATCTGTCGCGGCCCTCCTCCCCGTTTCGACTCGACACCACGGCTTTCCTGAACCGAGCCCGGGCCATCCCTCGGAACGACCTGACGGATGTACTCACACCGAGCCCCGAGGACATGGTGCTGCACCTCGCCACTCAAAACCTGGAAAACAATTTCTCGGAACTCCGGCGGTTGGTGGATCTCGATCGCATCGTGAGCGGTGACACGCAACTGGATTGGGACTACACCGTCGATCAGGCCCGACGGGGAGGGCTGCAGACGGTCCTGGGGTTGTCCCTTAAACTCAGCGGGCAACTCCTCGGAGCCGAGTTTCCCCCGGACGTGATGCGTTCGCTGAATCCGCCACGCTACGTCGCGCTGCATCTCCGGATGCTCCACCCCGCGGAGGCGCTCCTCACGGGCTACGGACAGAGGCGTGCGGCGTACGGGCTGTTGTTGACATTCTGGTTGACCGTTCGCTGGCGGGACCGATGGGCCCATGTGGTGGGGATAATCACGAACCGGGAGAGGTGGATCTGGGAACTCAATGACCCGGAGGGAACGCCGGGGGCGCTCCGACGCGTGACGGCAGTGATGAAGCTCATAGCGTTCCAGGGCTGGCAATACCTGGTCGGCGTGTACGGCGCACTCATGGGACCGCACCGGCGGGCCTGATCGCCCAAGGTACGCGCTCCCCCCCCTCGCGGAACTGCCGGGCCGGGGGCATTTTCCGCAGCATCACCTCCACGGAGACCTGTCGGTGACCGACTCCGATCCCATGCTCGCGCGGCTCACCGCCGCGCTGGCCGACCGCTACGTCATCGAGCGCGAGCTCGGCGCAGGCGGCATGGCCACCGTGTATCTCGCCCACGACGTCCGCCACGACCGCAAGGTCGCGGTCAAGGTCTTGAAGCCCGAACTCGCCGCCATGATCGGCGGCGAGCGCTTCCTCACCGAGATCAAGACCACCGCGAACCTCCAGCACCCCCATATCCTCCCGCTCTTCGACTCGGGCTCCGCCGAGAGCTTCCTCTATTACGTCATGCCCTACATCGAAGGGGAGTCGTTGAGAGGCCGGTTGAACCGTGAGCGTCAGCTGGGGGTGGAGGAGTCGCTCCGGATCACCCGGGACGTGGCCGACGCATTGGACTACGCCCATCGGCAAGGGGTGATCCACCGAGACATCAAGCCCGAGAACATCCTGCTCCACGACGGCCGGCCGGTGGTGGCGGACTTCGGCATCGCGCTGGCGATCAGTGCCGCGGGCGGGGGCCGGATGACGGAGACCGGGCTGAGTCTCGGCACCCCGCACTACATGAGCCCCGAGCAGGCCACGGCCGATCGCGACCTCTCGCCGCGCAGCGACGTCTACAGTCTGGCCTGCGTGCTCTACGAGATGCTGTCGGGGGATCCGCCGCACACGGGGCCCTCGGCACAGGCAATCCTGGTGCGGATCCTGACGGAGAATCCGCGCTCCGTGAGCGAGGCCCGGACCGCGGTCCCCCCGCACGTGGCGGCGGTGCTGGCCAAGGCGCTGGAGAAACTTCCCGCCGACCGATTCGATAGCGCCAAGGCCTTCGCAGAGGCGCTCGAGGACCCCACCTTCAGCTACACCGCCCGGACTCCGGGTCGTGGGACGGCCGCAATTACCGCCCCACCGGCACGCAAGACCCAAAGTCGCACACCACTCCTCGCGGTCGGTGCCGTGGCGGTGCTGGCTCTCGCCCTGGTCGCCTGGACTATGCTCCGTCCGGAACCGCCCCAGCCTGTGGTCCGATTGGACCTGGCGCTCGGCGAAATCACTCCGAATGGGGTTGACGATGTCGTCATTTCTCCTGACGGGACGACGCTGGCCGTGGCGGGAACTCGCAGCGGCGAGCAGGCAGTATGGATCCGGCGGATCGGGGAAGCGGACTTCACGAAACTGGCCGGCACCGAATCCGCCCGGAATCCGAGTTTTTCGCCTGACAGCCGCTGGCTCGTCTTCCGTCGCCAGAGTGATGGCGCGCTGGTCAAGGTCTCTTCGGTCGGCGGAGGCACGATCACCTTGTTCTCCGGTGGTGACCCGTCTCCCTATTGGCCGCACTGGGGAACGGAGGAATGGATCGTCTTCATCAGTCCGAGTGGACTCTTCCGCATCCCCGCCACCGGCGGAACGCCGGAGTTGATCCCCGGTGGTGGAGGCCTCTGGCCCTTTCTGCTCCCGGACGGCTCGGGGATCCTGCACTCGGCCAGCAACAACGTCAATTTCTTCGACTTCGCGACCGACTCCTCCAAAGTCCTTGTGCCCAACGCCCGGCACCCGTCCTACGTCGCGACCGGGCACCTCTTGTACGTAGCCGAAGACGGCGGTCTGTTTGCCGTGCCTTTCGATCTTGGGAAACACGAGGTCACGGGACCGCCAGTGCGCGTCCTCGATCGGGTTGCCGCGACCGGCGTGCGCCGAGGCTATTCCATCTCGCGCGACGGGATCCTGGTCCACCACGAAGGCCAGTCCGCGCTCGGCGGTTTGGTGGGTGACCGCCGGTTCCTGATCCGCGACTTCGACGGTGGAGTGGACACCGTTCGACTCCCGCCAGGGGGGCACTTCAGTCCACGGTTTTCCCCCGATGGCCGGATGATCGCCTACGGGTCCACCGCCGCCACGGGTGGGGACGATATCATCTTCACGTTCGACCTCGTGAGCGGGACCAACACCCAGATCACCTTCGAAGGCTCGAGCGACGACCCGATCTGGTCCCCAGATGGGACCCGTCTCGTCTTCGACGCGTCGAACGTGGACGGGGCGGACGGTGAAGATCTCTACGTCAAGGCCGCGGACAACTCGGGGCCCGCGCTGCAGCTCCTGACCAGACCAGGCAATCAGTGGCCAACGGGGTGGCTCGCCGATGGGACCATCCTCTACTCCTCCGGAACGGCCGGCAATATGGACCTGTTCACCGTCACCTCCGACAGTGGTGGGGAACCTCGCGTCTATCTCGAAGCTCCGTGGCGGGAGGCAAACCTCACCGTCTCGCCGGACGGGACCCTCGGGGCCTTCGAGGCGGACGAGGCCGGGAGACGCGACATCTGGCTCCGCACCTTCCCGGTGGCGGAAGGCAAGTGGCGAGTGACCACTGGTGGGGTCGGTGTCGCACCCAGGTGGTCGCCCGATGGCCAGTATGTCTACTTCACCCGCGCGGGCGCCCCTGAGGACTCGCTCTTTCGGGTCCGGGTGGATCGGACTGCCCAGGGGGGCGTCGTGGTACGGGGCGAAGAGTTGGTGCTGACCCACGACATCTCGGGAATCGGCAACTGGGACCTCCACCCCGATGGCCGCCGGGCGCTGATCACGGTCGCCGGGAATTCTGGTCCAACACCAACCGGCGAGGGTGGCACTGACCGATACCTCGTGGTACTCAACTGGTTCAGTGAGATGCTGAGCCGGATCGGGCGGGAAGGCGGCGGGCAATGAGACGGTCGTGGAGACCACGGTCGTGAGGCACGCTCGGGACGTGACCCTGTCCACCTTCGTCCTGTTCGTGTTCGGCGTCTTGTCGCCTGGCCAGGCTCAGGATTTTGAGGTGGTCGAGGCAACGATCGGCGGCGTACACGATGCGCTCTCGACCGGCCGGATCACCTGTCACGCGTTGGTACAGCGCTACCTCGACAGGATCGCGGCCTACGACCAGACCGGCCCGACCCTCAACACGATTCAGAATCTCAATCCCAGGGCACTCGCCGAGGCCGACTCGCTGGATACCGTGCAACGCCGGGGAGGCACCACCGGACCACTGCACTGCGTCCCCGTCCTCCTCAAGGACCAGATCGAGACGCGCGACATGCCGACGACGTACGGCTCCGCGCTCTTCAAAGACTTCGTCTCCACGCGTGACGCCACCGTCGTCACCCGTCTCGAGGCCGCGGGCGCCATCATCCTCGCCAAGACCACGATGGGTGAATTTGCCTCTCGTTACCTGGGTTCGGCGTTCGGCATCATCCGCAACGCCTACGACCCCAGCCGGAACCCGAGTGGGTCATCGGGCGGCACAGGGTCCGGCGTCGCGGCCAACTTCGGTCTCGTCGGTATCGGTGAGGACACCGGCGGGTCGGTGCGCGGCCCCGCTGCCGTGAGCAGTCTGGTGGGGCTTCGGCCCACACTCCAGTTGGTGAGCCGGCACGGGATGCTCCCCGCCAATCCGACCCAGGACACCATGGGCCCGATGGCGAGGACCGTCACCGATGCCGCGCTCCTGCTCGATGTCATGGTGGGATACGATCCCTTGGACCCAATCACTGCGTACGCGGTATCCCACACGCCCGAGAGTTATGTCGACGGACTCCGTGCCGACGCCCTCCGAGGCGCGCGGATCGGCGTCCTCCGGGAGCCGATGGACTCCTCGACGGACCAAGCATCCGCTGACTTCGCACAGGTCCGGGCCGTGGTGGATCGCGCGATCGCGGACCTCCGGGCGCTCGGCGCCACGGTCGTCGATTCCCTGGCGATCGACTCCCTCACCCTCGTGCGCGACGCGGACAACGAGTACGAGACTGAGGAGGCGACCAACGCCTATCTCGCCGAGCTTCCTGATCCGCCGGTCAAGACGTTCAAGGAGATCCTGCTCTCGGGCGTGGTCGTGCCGTCGCGTGCCCGCGCGTTGATGGGTCCGGTCAACCTGACGACCGGTGACCCTGGGTACTTGACGGTGCTTCACCGCCGTGAGACGCTCCGCCAAGCGGTGCTGACCGCGATGGCGGACCACGGGCTGGACGCGATCGTCTATCCGACCTTCTGGCACCCGCCGTCTCTGATCCCGGACAGCGTGTTGACCATGGCGCGGCCGAACGACGGCTATGGGCGAGGCGACAACCGGGGGTTGAGCCCCGCGATCGGGTTCCCGGCACTCACCGTCCCCGCCGGATTTACTGAAGACGGCCTCCCGGTGGGGCTCGAACTCCTCGGTCGGCCGTTTACCGAAGCGACCCTCCTTGCCTACGGATATGCATATGAGCAAGCCACCCACCGGCGGCGCCCGCCTCATGCGACGCCTCCTCTCCCTCACTGAGCGGGGACGCAACATCGGCCGTGTCACTGGGTCTGGTTTGCTGTGCCTGGCCGTACTGGCAACCAGCCTTCCGGCGCAGAGCCTCTACGATAGCAGCAGTGCAATGGTCCCGATGCGCGACGGGGTGCACCTCAACACCATCATCTGGCGACCGCGGGGACGATCGACACCGCTACCGATCCTGCTCGAGCGAACACCGTACAATGCGGCGGGCTGCCGCGGGGCCATCGCACGCTCGGACGCCCTCCGCGCCGAGGGGTACATCTTCGTGTGCCAGGACATCCGGGGGAAGTACGGATCCGAGGGCACCTTCGTGATGATTCGGCCAACGCTTGCGCCCGGTGAGCCGGGCATCGACGAGACGACCGACGCGTGGGACACCATCGACTGGCTGGTCAAGAACGTGCCGAACAACAACGGTCGCGTCGGCATGCGTGGGATTTCCTACCCGGGTTGGACCACCATGATGGCCCTGCTCGATCCGCACCCCGCACTCAAAGCCGCCTCACCGCAGGCCTCCCCGGACGACATGTTCCTGGGCGACGACTTCCATCACAACGGTGCCTTCCGGCTGAGCTACGGCTTCGAGTACGTCGCCCGGGTGGATGCCCAGCGCTCCGGTGTGTTCGAGTTCGACGCCGTTGACACCTACGACTGGTTCCTCCGCCTCGGTGGGCTCGCCAACGTGGATGCGCAACACTTCAAATTCGAGCGGCCGGCCTGGACCGATTTCGTCAAGCATCCGTCGTTCGATGACTACTGGAAGACACGCAAGGCCGTCCGCCACATCACGAGCGTTACCGTCCCGACACTCACGGTGGCCGGTTGGTGGGACCAGGAGGATTTCTACGGGCCGCTCACCATCTACGAGAAGATGGAGTCCTTGGATACCCAGGGGATCAATTACCTCGTCGTGGGCCCGTGGAACCATGGGGGCTGGGCCCGTGGAGACGGATCGAGCCTGGGCCCGATTCAGTTCAGTGAGAAAACCGGGCCCTTCTTCCGCGACTCGGTGGAAGCGCCCTGGTTCGCATACTGGCTCAAGGACAAGGGCACGCTCGATTTGCCCGAGGCGCTGACCTTCCGGCCAGGAACCAACGAATGGCAGCGTCATTCGGCTTGGCCGCCACGCGAAGGCGTCACCACGCGACGGCTGTATTTCGGACCGGACGAATCGCTCGGTTGGACCGCACCGACGGCAGCTGACGGAGTGGATCAATACGTCTCCGACCCCGCGCGACCGGTGCCGTACCGGAGCCGGCCGATCTTCCCCTTGTACGGCGGCAACCCCGCATCGAGTTGGCCCCTCTGGCAGGTGGACGATCAGCGCCACAGCCACAACCGGCCCGATGTCCTGAGTTTCGCTACGGGAACGTTGGAGGAGGACGTCACCCTGTCGGGCAAGGTCATCGCGCATCTCTTCGCCTCGACCACGGGGAGTGACGCCGACTGGATCGTCAAGCTGATTGACGTCTATCCCGATCGAATGGACGAGCGTCCCGCGATGGGTGGGTATCAGCTGATGGTGGTGGGCGACGTATTCCGCGCGCGCTTTCGGGAGAGTTTCGAGACGCCGAAGCCGGTGACGCCCGGAGAGGTCAGCGAATACTCGATCAGTCTGCATTCGGTGGACTACACGTTCAAGCGGGGGCACCGGATCATGGTACAGGTCCAGAGCACCTGGTTCCCGCTCATCGATCGCAATCCCCAGACTTTCGTCCCCAACATTTTCGAGGCCAACGACGCCGACTACCGGATCGCGACTCAGCGTGTTCATCGCTCGGTGCGCTTCCCCTCGCATCTGGAGATCGCCGTCGTCAATCCCTGATCGCGCGGTTGATGCCCTCGCCGGCGCCTACCGGATCGAGGGAGAACTCGGACACAGCGGCATGGCCACGGTATACACAGCAGGATCGAACCCACTTTCCCGGAAGGAGTACCAGTGATCCACGACACCATCCTCGGCACCATCGGTAACACCCCCGTCATCCGGATCCATCGCCTCGCCCCCGAGCACGTGAGCATGTACGTCAAGTGCGAGGCGTTCAACCCGATGTCATCCGTCAAGGACCGGCTGGCCTTCGCCATCATCGATGATGCTGAGCGGCGCGGGACCCTCCGTCCGGGACAGACGGTCGTCGAAGCGACCTCAGGGAATACCGGCATCGCCCTCGCGATGGTCTGCGCGGTCAAGGGCTATCCCTTCGTGGCGATCATGGCCGACAGCTTTTCGGTGGAGCGCCGGAAGCTGATGCGGGTGTTGGGTGCCCGGGTAGTCCTCACCCCGGCCGCAGAAAAGGGATCCGGCATGGTCAAGAAGGCAGAAGAACTCGCCGCGAAGCACGGGTGGTTTCTGGCGCGTCAGTTCGAGAACCCCGCCAACCCTGAGTATCACCGACACACGACCGGGCCAGAGATCCTGCGCGACTTTGCGGGCCAGCGGCTCGATGTGTGGGTGACCGGCTGGGGCACCGGTGGTACGCTCACCGGCGCGGGACAGGTCCTCAAGGCCGGGCGGCCGGACCTCCGCATCGTCGCGGCTGAACCCGAAGTCGCCGCGCTTCTTGCGGGTGGCGAATGGGCATCACACAAGATCCAGGGGTGGGTACCGGACTTCATTCCCGAAGTGCTCGACCGCTCGGTATGCGATGAAATCGTCACGGTCAGCGACATCGAGGCTCGGGACGCCGCACTGGCGCTCGCCACCCAAGAGGGCATCTTCTGTGGCGTCTCCTCGGGGGGGACTTTCGCTGCGGCACGGAAGGTTGCCGAGCGGTCCCCGGCCGGCACCGTGTTGCTGGCCATGCTGCCCGATACCGGCGAGCGTTATCTCTCCACCTTCCTGTTCGAAGGAATCCATGACGGCACGGATGACGTTGAGTAACTGATGTCGGGTACTCTGGAGCGCATTTCTGCCGCTCTGGCCGACCGCTACCGGATCGAGCGGGAGCTGGGCCAGGGCGGCATGGCCACGGTCTACCTCGCGAACGACCTGAAACACCAACGGAACGTCGCCATCAAGGTGCTCAAGCCCGAGTTGGCTGCGGTACTCGGCGCCGAGCGCTTCGTCCACGAAATCACCACCACCGCGAGCCTCCAGCACCCCCATATCCTGCCGCTCTTCGACTCGGGTACCGCGGACGGGTTCCTCTATTACGTGATGCCCTATATCGAGGGCGAGACCCTCCGCGACAAGCTCAACCGGGAGACCCAACTCGGGATCGAGGAGGCGGTGCGGCTCACAACCGAGGTCGCCGACGCGCTGGACTATGCCCACCGCCGGGGGGTGATCCACCGGGACATCAAACCCGAAAACATCCTGCTCCACGACGGGCGGCCGATGGTCGCCGATTTCGGGATCGCCCTGGCGGTGAGTGCCGCGGCAGGCGGGCGCATGACGGAGACGGGCCTCAGTCTCGGCACGCCGCACTACATGAGTCCCGAGCAGGCGACGGCGGAGAAGGACCTCACGGCGCGGAGCGACATCTATTCGTTGGGCAGTGTGCTGTATGAGATGCTGACCGGGAACCCGCCGCACGTGGGAGCCACGGCGCAGCAGATCATCATGAAGATCGTCGCGGAAGAGGCTGCGCCCGTGACGGCGGTGCGGAAGAACGTGCCGCCCAATGTGGCGGCGGCGGTCTCCAGAGCGATCGAGCGGCTCCCGGCCGACCGGTTCGAGAGCGCCAAGGCCTTCACCGACGCACTGGCCAACCCCGGTTTCGTCCCCTTGGCCGGGACCGGCAACCTGCGAACTCCAGCGACCGAACGGCGGGTGCCCCCAATCGTGCGATGGGGTCTGCCGGTGGCCCTCATCGGAGCCGGCATCGCGATAGGGTGGTTGGTCCGGTCCGCTCCCCCGGCCCCTGAACCCGCAGTGGCCCGCTTCACCGCCCCGCTCCCCCAAGGCCGGCGGATGGCAGGTCGACTCGAACCGATGTTGGCGATTTCCCCAGACGGCCAGACGTTGGCATTCATCACGAACGACGTCCTCTACAAACGGGAACTCAGGGAGGAGGAGCCCGTGCGGCTCGCCGAGGTTCCCAACGCCTGCTGTCCCGTCTTCTCGCGGGACGGAAACTGGATCCTGTTTGATCGGAACGAAGGCCGCCTCGGCTACGCGGTCTCCGTCGAGGGGGGGTCGGTCGTTGATGCCAATAGCCGCGTGCCGGACGACGATCTCGTGCATGGTTCTTTGCGGGAAGCTATCGTCCGACGGCCTGCGGGCAACACCGCCTGGACGCCAATCACCACGGTAGACAGCACCGGTCTGGAAGGGTCACACTCATGGCCGCAGTTGCTGCCAGGGGGAAGGCTCCTGCTGTATACGGTGCTGGGCCCCGGCATGATGTGGAATGGAGCGCGCGTGGTCGTGCAGGACTTGGAAACCGGGATTCGTACGACCGTGGCAGAACGAGCCACGTTTGGGCGCTACGTCAACAGTGGGCACATCGTCTACGCGACTGCCGAAGGGAATCTCGAGGCCATTGCGTTCGACCTCGGGCGTCGGAGAACGACCGGGGTCCCGGTGGTGGTCACCACCGGCGTGCGCGTGGCGTATTGGGGAGGCGCCGCCGATTTTGCCGTCGCGGACAACGGAACGCTGGCCTACATCCGGGGGTCCACCTGGAACCTCCACCTGCTGACCGAGGTGGACCGCACGGGACGAGTGGTCCGGCATATTGGGGACCCCGCAACGTACGAACTCTTGTCCCTGTCTCCTGATGGTCGCTTCGCGGTCGCCTATGTGGCATCGGCCAATGCGGATATCTCTCGGATCGACCTGGCGAACGGTGAACGCAGGCGGCTGACCTTCGACGAGACCACCGAGGACAATCCCGTCTACTCTCCGGACGGCCAGCGCGTCGCGTATCGCAAACTGGTCACTGGACTCGATCACCGCGTCTACGTCGCTGAAGTGGATGGGAGTGGCGAGCCAACCCTCCTCGTGTCCAGTCGCGGGAGCCTGGTGCCTCGATCCTGGTCGGCGGATGGGGGGACCCTCCTGCTCGAAGGCGGAGCCCAGCTCGTGCTCCTCGATACCAAGAGCAAGACGGTCGATACCGTCACCACCCAGACCACCCCAGAGGGTGGACAGTTCTCGCCGGACGGGCGATGGCTGGCGTATGTCTCAGCGGAGACGGGACGGCCGGAGGTTTATCTCGTCTCGTTCCCCGGTCTTGGCGGGCGGCGGCAGGTCTCGACCCGGGGTGGTCGGCAACCTCAATGGTCGGCCCGGAGCGGTGAACTCTTCTTCCTGCAGGGAGACACGCTCATGGTCTCCAAGGTCGAAACCGGAGCGGGGTTCTCACACTCAGTGCCCCGGCCCTTGTTCAGCTCCTCCGAACTCACGGCCGGGGAGATCGGCTTCGTAGTCACGGCCGATGGCCAGCATCTGATCTACCCGGCCCCGAATCCCGCGGCGGCGGTCGACCGGATCCACGTCGTCCTCAACTGGACCGAGGAAATCAAAGCCAGGATGGCACAGCAGTGACCTCTACCCCTTCCGATCGGCTCGTGTCAGCCCTCGCCGACCGCTACCGCCTCGAGCGGGAGTTGGGCCAGGGCGGCATGGCCACGGTCTACCTCGCCGAAGACCTCAAACACCGGCGGAACGTCGCCATCAAGGTGCTGAAGCCCGAGTTGGCGGCCGTGCTGGGGGCCGAACGCTTCGTGCAGGAGATCGCGACGACCGCGGCGCTTCAACATCCCAACATTCTCCCCCTCTTCGACTCCGGCAGCGCGGACGGC
>QKDC01000155.1 GCA_003246755.1 Gemmatimonadota bacterium
AACCCGTAGCGTCCAAAGGTCTCGATCTGGCCGGCGAGTTCGTCCGCGAGCTGCCGGGTGTGCCCTTGGGCGACGGTCCGTTCGACGAACTTGGTCAGTTCGGACCGAATGAGTTCGGCATCCTTCTTCCCCACGGCCTTCCGCAACACGTCGGCTTCTGCAAGGGTGAACCCACCGATCACGTTGGCGATGCGCATCACCTGTTCCTGATAGGTGATGACGCCGTGCGTGGGCTCGAGAATTTCCTCGAGGAGCGGGTGGGGATAGGTCACCGGCTCCTGGCCCAGCTTGCGGCGAATGAACACCGTGTGCATACCGGCATCCAGCGGCCCGGGACGGAGCAGGGCGTTGACCGCCACCAGATCGTCGAACCGATCGCACTTGATGGAACGCAGTGTTTCCGTAGCGAGTGGGGATTCGAACTGGAAGACACCCGCAGTACGGCCGCGCCGGAGCAGTTCGAACGTCTTCGGATCATCGCGTGTGAGCGAGGCCATGTCCGGGGCAGTCCCATGACGCCGTCCGACCATCTCCGCGGCGTCGTGGATCACCGTCAGGGTTTTGAGGCCGAGCAGGTCCATCTTGAGCATCCCGACCTTTTCGAGCGCCACCATGTCGTACTGACAAATGATCGAATCGCCCTCGCCGCTCTGGCCGGCCCCCTTGGTGGGTGCGGTACAAACGGGCACGTAGTCAGCGAGAGGACCAGGGGCGATCACGACACCAGCGGCGTGCACCGAGGCATGCCGCGAGGTTCCTTCGATGCGGGAAGCGAGATCCACGAGCCGTTCGTAGAGCGGGTTCCCCTGCACCAGTTCCCGAAGTTCGGTGATCTTCTTCACCGCTTCGGAAATGCGGAGGCTATAGGCGGGTCCCGACGGGATCAGCTTCGAAATCCGATCGGCGTCGCCTGGAGGAATCTTGAGCACTCGGGCCACATCCTTGATGGCCGCGCGGGCCTTCATCGTACCGAAGGTGATGATCTGGCCGACACTGTCGCGCCCGTAGCGCTCGCGGACGTATTCGATCACCTCTCCTCGACGTTCGAAACAGAAGTCGATGTCGATGTCGGGCATCGAGACACGTTCGGGGTTGAGAAACCGCTCGAACAGCAAATCGAACTCCAGGGGGTCGACATCCGTGATCCGGAGGGCGTAGGCCACCAGCGACCCCGCGGCCGACCCTCGGCCAGGACCCACCGGGATACCGCGTTCCCGCGCCGCAGCGATGAAGTCCTGGGTGATCAGGAAGTACCCTGCGTACCCTGCATCGTTGATCACCGTCAGCTCGTAATCCAGGCGCTCGCGCACGGCTGGGGGCAGGGGGGTGCCGTATCGGGATTCCGCTCCCGATTCGGCGAGTGTCTGGAGCAGTTCCTCGTCGCTGGCGGACGATTCAGGCCGAGGGAATTCCGGGAGGAAATAACGCTTTTCGAAATCAAGTTCGCAGAGGTTGGCCACCGTGGCGGTGTTCGCCAAGGTCTCGGGGTGCTTGGGGAAAAGGGAGCGCATCTCGCGCTCGCTTTTCACATAGGACTCCTGCCCGGTGAAACGGAATCGGTTGGGGTCATCGAGATCGGAACCCGTGCCGATCGCGAGAAGCACGTCATGCGCCTCGGCGTGCTCCCTGGTGAGATAATGAGCGTCGTTTGTCGCCACGACACCCAGGCCCAGTTCCTTCCCGAGCCGCAGCATGCCTTCGGTGACGACTCTCTCGTCGGGGATGCCGTGCTCCTGGATTTCGAGCCAAAAGCGTTCGGGGCCGAAGATCCCAGCAAGCCACGAGGCCGTTGCCTTCGCATCGTCATACCGTCCCTGGCGGAGCCAGAGGGCGATCTCTCCCGAGAGACAACCCGCCAGACAGACCAGGCCCTCGGAATACTGTTCCAATACTTCACGATCGATCCGTGGGCGGCGATAGAATCCCTCGGTATAGCCGATCGAGCTGAGCCGGATCAGGTTCCGGTACCCGACCCGGTTCATGGCCAGCAAGACGAGGTGGCTATAGGCTGCCGGGGCCCAGTTCTGCTTGGCGAGTACCTGCCTCGGCCCATAGGCCATGTAGGCTTCGAAGCCGAGGATTGGTCGGATGCCCTCGGCGCGGGCGGTCTCGTAGAAGCCCCACGCGGCGTGGAGGTTGCCGTGGTCGGTCACCGCCAGGCTGTCCATGCCCAACTTGGAAACGTGCGCGACCAGTTCGGGAATCCGATTGGCGCCGTCGAGGAGCGAGAACTCGCTGTGAGTATGCAGGTGGACGAAGCTCATTACACACCGCGCCGACTCCCGGCCCATCCGGCGTCCAGCGGGACACCCCGAGGTCCAGCGTCCGATCAATGAGGTTTGGGGTCGGAGGCCAATTCGGACGCGAACCGGCCCCGATTCCCCATCAAGTTGCGGTCCCTCGTGCGGTTCAGCCGGGATTGACTCGTCCAAAGACAGGGCCCGGTGGCAAGCCGTCGCGGGGAAGGGGAAGCTACGAGCGACCGGGGGAATTGTCAAAAACCCTTGTCATTCCTTAACTTACGGCCACACTCAACTGCTCTGGTCACCGATGGCAATCCGCCGACCGCTGGCTTGGACGATCATCTTCCTGATTGCGTACGGATGCAGTGGCTCGGCACCAACCCAGCCACCGCCCCCGCCCCCAGTCAGTTGTGCCGCCCCGGCCATGGTCGCTCTGCTTCCCGGTGAGTACCGCGTCTACGATCCAGCCGCGAGCGACGGGTGTCTCCGACTCCCGGCCCCAGTCGCCGGTGAGACCGAGTACCTGGTTGCCGTGGTGTCCGGGGCTGGTGAGGCGACCGAGACGGGTGTCTCCGGTCCCTTCAACCTCCGGACGGCCGTCCCCGCCAGCGCCGGCCCCGCACTCGTCCCCGAAAGTCAGTCCGCGCCGCGCCGAGAACCAACCACTCCCGAGTCGTTCCATCACTCACTGCGCCTGATGGAGCAGGACTTTTCGGTAGCCGGAAACCAGCGGTTCCTCACGTCTCCCGCGGTGACCCTCACACCCCCGCCCGTCGTCGGATCGGAGCGGGTCTTCTCGATTTGCAAGCTCCTCGCGTGTACCTCCTTCGACACCCTCACGGCAGTTGCACGGTATGTGGGCGATCATGTCGCCGTGTATCTCGACAAGGTCGTCCCCACCGCGGACCCCTTCACGCAGGAAGATCTCGACGAGCTGGGCCGCACCTTCGAACAATATCACTACCCCATCGGCCGGAACGCCTTCGGGAACGAGTCGGACCTCGACGGGAATGGGGTGATCGCGATCCTCCTCACCGACGGCGTCAATGCTCTGACACCCGACTGCAGCAACGGACGCATCCTGGGCTTCTTCTGGCCAGGTGATCTCCTCAACATCACGGGCTCCAACGGAGGCGAGGTCTTCTACGGGATGGTGCCAACTCCCCCAACCTCAGGATGTTCCGCATCGACCCGCGAAAAGACCGTTTCTTGGCTCAAGGGAACGATCATTCACGAGTTGCAGCACATGATCAGTTACAACCAGCATGTGTTGGTTCGCAAAGCCTCGAACGGGGAGTTCACCTGGCTGAATGAGGCACTCAGCCATTATGCGGAAGAACTCGCTGGGCGATTGATCCCCGACGTGGAATGCTCCGGGTTCACCTCATGCCGGAGCGAGTACATTTCCAGCAATCTGCGCAATGCGTATGATTTTCTCGCCAACTCCGAGGCTACGTTTCTGGTGGCTCCGAGCGGGAAATCCCCCACCCTCGAAGAGCGTGGGGCGGGCTGGATGTTCGTTCGTTGGCTTGCGGATCACTATGGGGCCGATTCTTTGGGGACCAATCTCACGCGTGCACTCGTCCAGACCAACCTTCGAGGCGAGGCCAACGTCGCCTCCGCGACGGGAGGTAGTTTTTCAAATCTCGTTGCGGAGTGGATGCTCGCCTCCTACGTCGACGATCTCCAAGACTTTACCCCATTGAGCGAGCGGATCACCTACAAGTATTGGGGGTTCCGGGCCACCTTTCAGGCCAACTGCTGCGAACCGAACGCCACGTTCGCGAAGGCCTGGCCAACGGACGCGCCCGTGGTAGTCGGGCCCTTCTCTCGGTCGGGGACCCTCAGAGGTGGGAGTGGCAAGCACTTCCGAGTGGTACGGATGACCGGCTCATCAAGCCAAGACCTCCTCCTCGGGAGCAACACGTCGGGGGCTGGTATCGACCAGGCCCTCAAGGCGCGAATCGCGATTGCTCGGATCCGGTAGGTGATCGGTCCGGCCGCCGTCATCCGCATCGGGATGCTGACCACCACCGCATGTGCGGCTCTCGGCTCGACCGGCGCCGCCCAGTCCACGCGCTCCTTACTTCCCTCCACCCCGGTATCGACGCGTTTCGCAGGATTTGCCGGGGCGTCCGCGGCCATGCTCGGTCATGCGAGTTCGGTCTTCGTGAACCCTGCGGGGCTTCCCGCGGTGCGTGTGGCGAGCCTCGAGGGTACCTACTCACGACTCGAAGACGATCGGCACTACGTCATGGGGGCCGCCGCCGCTCGCCTGGGGCGCCTGTCTCTTGGCGGCGGGATTCGGTACATCCGGTTCGAAGACGGAGCACCCGAAGCGCGCAATCTCGAGTCGGTGATCGCCCTGGCAACCCACGTTCGGGGAGTCGCCGTGGGCGTCGCCGCGAACTACTTCTCGGTGCGTGATGATCGCGGAGTCATGAACCGCACGTTGACCGGCGATGCGGCACTCACCGTTGCCGTGTTCGACATCGCGGCGCTCGCGTTCTCGGTGCAAAACATCGGTCGGGCGGCGCTTGACGGTCCGGGTATCGAACTACCCTCCACCGTGCACCTGGGGTTCAGTCTCAACCTGATCGACACCTATTCCAATGGCCGACTCCTGGCCACCGTCGAGCAGGTCTGGGGCGATGATGAGGATCGAGGCCGGGGTGGCGGCACGCGGGTGGGCTTGGAGGGTGGGGCGGTATTCTATGGTGTCGGTCTGGTGGCCAGGGTCGCGGTTGGGCCCAGGACAGCATCGAGCCCGTTTTCCAGGGGGTCGTGGGGTGGAAGCCTGGTCCTTGGGCGCTCAGCAATCGACTATGCGTACCTCGCTCGCAAGGCCGGGGGTGCCAGACACTTCTTCGGTTGGCGCCTCACGCTGTGAAACGGAGACGTTGGGTCATGGGGATACTCATCATCGCAGTCGGGCTCTTCGCGGGCTATGGGACGGCCTTACTGGCCAGCCGGGAGGTGCGATATCTCACCCGCGCGGGGTTAGAGGAGATCCAGATCCTCAAGAACCGTCGGTCACTCGAGAACATGGTGGCTGATGCGTCGGCCGATGCCGAGACCGTCGGGCTGCTCTCGCTCGTCTTGACGGTGAGGGACTTTGCCGAGGAAATAGGCTTCGAAGCGGGGGAGACCTATACCACCTACAGCGATGTGGGCCGTGATACGTTGCTTCTGGTCCTCTCCGCATCACCGAAGGACTGCCTGTGTCCGCACACCTGGAAGTACCCCATCGTCGGCCGGGTGCCCTACAAAGGTTTCTTTGATCCCAAAATGGCCGAGGAGGAGCGCGACCGACTGTCCGCGCGGGGATACGATACCTACCTCCGTCCCGCCGCCGCGTTCTCGACTCTTGGCTGGTTCAACGACCCCCTCCTCTCGACCGCTCTCACCAGGGATTCGGTCGAGCTGGCCGCAACCGTATTCCACGAGCTTGCCCACAACACCCTCTATGTAAAGAGCGCAACCGCCTTCAATGAGAGCTTCGCGCTCTTTGCGGGCTATCGGGCTGCTGAGGCTTTCTTCCGGAGTCGTGGCGATACCACCCGCGCTGCAAGAGCGGCGGTACGCTGGGCGGACGAACAGGTTCTGGGCCAGTTCTACACCGAACTCACGGACCAACTCGAGTCGTTCTATGCCACACGACCGGGGCCTGAGACTTTGGACAGTGGCAGGGTTGCCATAGCCCAGTGGGCAAAGGAAAGGCTCGAAGGTCCTGTCGGTGAGCAGCTCCGTACCATGAGAGTCAGTGCCCTCGCCGATCGACCGGTCAACAACGCCCGCCTGATCGGCGCCAGCCTCTATCGCAGTCATTTGGGTTGGTTCGAAGAGTGGTTCACCCGCGCGGGCTCGGACGTCAAAGTGGCGGTGCAGGCGCTCCGAGATCTCACACAGGGTGCCGAGGCGGAAGAGGCCTTCACCCGTCTCGGGGAAGCACTCCACCCAACTCCCTGAAGTCGCGGGTTGCGTTCGATGGTTTGGTTGCGACATTACACCACTCATATCCTCATCCTCTACCGAGAAGATCATGGATTACACCTTTGCCGAACGTGAGCAGTCTCGGCTGCTCGATGAGCTGACCGACTTCTTGTCGATTCCCAGCATCAGCACGCTCCCCGAACATGCGAGCGACTGTCGGCGGTCTGCGGAATGGCTGGTTGCCCATCTCCAGGGATTGGGGTGTCCGGTCGCGACGCTGATAGAGACCGAGGGGCATCCCATCGTGTGGGCAGAAAGCCCAAGGGTCATCGGCGCCCCGACGCTCCTGATCTACGGCCATTACGATGTCCAACCGGTCGATCCGCTGGATGAATGGATCAGTCCCCCGTTCACCCCTACCGTGCGAGGCAACAGTCTCTTTGCCCGTGGAGCCGTGGACGACAAAGGCCAGGTGTACTGCCTTCTCAAGGCGTATGAAGCCTCTCTGGACGGCGACCGGCGCCCACCGCTCAACATCAACTTCATCATCGAGGGTGAGGAGGAACATGGGGGGGAGGGCATCGAGACACTCCTCGAACGCGAACCTGAACGAACCAAGGCCGACGCAGTTCTCGTCGCCGATTCGGGGTACTTCGCTCCTGGGTGGCCGGCGGTCTGCACCGGACTGCGCGGACTCTGTTACGCCGAGATCCACCTGCAGACACTCGAGCGTGACCTGCATTCGGGTGGGTATGGCGGGGTGGCACCGAACGCCGTGGAGACTCTGGTTCGCCTGCTGAGTCGGTTGAAGCGGGAATCGGGATGGATCCGCATTCCCAAGTTGTATACGGCGCTCGAGGAACCGTCGAAGTCAGAGCGAAAGTCATGGAAGAGGTTGCCCTTCGATGAGGAAAGCTTCCTCCGTGACGAGGTCACCGGCCAGGCTCTCACCGGCATCAAGGAGTATTCCGTCCTCGAGAGGATCTGGGCGTTGCCCACCCTGGAAATCCACGGCATCAGTGGTGGATTCACCGGGGTCGGCGCGAAGACGGTGATTCCCGCTCACGCCAGCGCCAAGGTCAGCCTGCGTCTTGTCCCGGGCCTCACCTACAAGAAGGTAGGACGATGGCTCGCACGGGCGGTCGAAAAACTGACCCCGTCCTGGGCCGCAGTCGAAGTCAGGCTTCTCCACGGCACCAACCCCGTACAACTCGACACCAGCGCTCCCGTCTTCGATGTGCTGAGTGAGGCATTCGAGGCCGTCGTGGGCCGGCCAACCGTATCCATCCGCTCGGGGGGGTCGATTCCGGTGATCCCAAGCCTCGGTGCGGAGGGGGCGCCGGTCGTGCTGACCGGCATCAGCTTGCCGGACGACGGGCTCCACTCGCCGAACGAGAAGATCGACCTCCAGCAACTCTGGGATGGAATCGAAGTGTTCGGGAGATTCTTCGAGTTGTTTGCGGCCAGTGGGGGGAACGCGGGACCCGACCTCGATCCGGAGGGCTAGGCTGGGTCGTCCTGGTTGGTCGGAGTGGGTCGCTTGCCTCCAGAGTATTGCGATTCGATCCTGACATGGAGGTCGTCGGTGCCGATGATGGCCTTCACCGAGACCACGATCCCCCCCACCACGTCATCGGCCCAATAGGGGTCGGGTCGGAGATCCTCAGGAAGGAGTTCACAGCAGGTTTCGAGGTAGGCGATCGCGGTCGTGATCCATTCGGCCTGGGAGTTGGCGACCAGCGACCACGAGCCCGTAGCCCTCAACTCGCGTTCGGCGAGTTGCTCGAGGTGGCGTTCGATTCCCTTGGTGACCGTTGACGATCGCATGCGCTCGGCGACCAGCGTGAGAACCGTCTGGCGTTCTGTCTCTTGAGGCTCTGGAAGTGGGGTGAGGTAGTGTCGCTGGTCGGCCACCATCTCCGCCAAGCGGACACACACGGCGCGAATGGGAAGGGTCAGGTCGGGTGGGACTTCCTTCGCCCAACTCCCCGCAGCCTTGAGGATATCCCCAACGATCGCATCGGCATCCGCCGACAGTTTCCCATGGTCGATCGCGCCAGCCATGCCCAATGATAATAGAGTGGACTGCTCGGAGGGTTCACCCGGGGTTTCCCCCGAGTGGCACCGTCAGGTCATCCCCTGACACCATCACCGGTGTCCGGTGGAAGGTATCCGCAAACGCCTGAATCACGGTCGGAATTACGTCTGATCCGAGTTGGACGCCTCCGCTTTGTCGCTCCCTTTCCCGCTGGATACTCGTCATGGTCACGTTGGCGATCCCACAGGGCACGACCACATCGAAGACCGAGAGATCCGTCGACAGGTTGAGCGCGAATCCGTGCATGGTAACCCACTGTTTCACATGGACTCCCAGACTTGCGATCTTGCGGTCCTCGACCCAGACCCCGGTCAGCCCCTCCCGCCGATTCGCCCGGATCTCCAGGCGCCGGAGCCCCTCGATCAGCGCCGCCTCGAGAGAGCGGAGGTACCAATGGAGATCCTTCCGATGGGTCGAGAGATCTAAAATGGGATACCCGACGAGTTGACCGGGTGCGTGAACGGTGACATCTCCCCCGCGCTCCACCTCGACGACTTCGAATCCTCTCGTGCGAAGAGCATCCCTCGCAATGGGGAGACTGGTCTCCTGCGTTCCGCGTCCCAGCGTCACCACGGGAGGGTGCTCCACCAGGAGGAGGATGTCCTCGGTCACCTGACCATCCAGCCGTGCCCGAACCAGTGCTCGCTGGTACTCCAGGACCGGCTGATATGCACGACGACCGAGGTCGAAGACCTGCAACGGAGGGAGGGTGGTCACGCGTTTTGGAGCGCGGTCCGGGCTCGTCGGCGCAGGCCGAATGCAGCCACCCCCATTAGAGCGGCGAGACCCAGAAGCCCCCATCTACCCATCAGGAGATCGACAGGGACCGCGACGAGCGAAACGACGAGTGCCGCAAAGGCTGTCACCAGGCTCAGTCCACCCTGGCGGTAGGTGGAGTTGAGAGGGTTGAGGATGCGCCAGCACACCGTTGCGGCGAACAGCATGCCGGCGCCGGTACCGAAGAGGAGAATTTTCGCGGCGGCCGAGTCCAGATTGGGGCTATCGGACGCCGGGGCGCCGACGAGGAGGGAGCGGACGACCCAGAGAACGATCGCAATGATCGCCGTACCCGATGCCACCCCACACGCCATCCCGAGGATGGCGAGGCCGACAAAGTCGCGGCTCGGGGCGTCGGCTCCAAGCGGGTGATCCGGAGATGGAGTGGAGAGGGTGGACGACGGACGGCCCGGAGTGCTGGTGCCCACCCTAGATATGCATCACCCGTCCCATCGAGTCGAGACAGGCCTCCGCGATGGCTTCGGAGAGCGTCGGATGCGCGTGGATGGCGAGATCGACCTCCTCAAC
>QKDC01000024.1 GCA_003246755.1 Gemmatimonadota bacterium
AGGGTTCCCCAAGCGCGAGCCTACATCATGCGGTACTTCCCCCGCGCTGAAGAACTGGTGGCCAGGTTAGCCGTGTGCTCCGGGCCATGGTTCACACTCGGCGTCGGGGATGGTTTCCACCTTGGTCTCAGTGCGGTAGGCACGAAACCCACGGGCCTCATAGTTCTTCCGCGCGGCGGGGTGATCGAGATCGCAGGTATGGACCCACAGGCGTGATGGGTTCAACTCCCAAGCCCGTTCGAGAGCGGCAGTGAGCAGGGTTCCGCCGAATCCCTTGCCCACGAAGGCCGGCAGCAGACCGAAGTACGCCAGTTCGACGTCGGATCCCTGCCGTTCGAGTTCGAAATAGCCTGCCGGTGTGCCCCGGACATATCCGACCCAGATTTCGATTTCGGGCCGTGAGAGGTGCTCGAGCCATCGCGCGAAGGTCCAGGAGAGCCGGCCGTACCAGGACCACTTCCATCCCACCGCGGTATACAGGAACCGACCCAGCTCGGGGCAGGGGAGTTCTGCCTGGAGGACTTGCAGGTCGACCCCGGATCGTTCAGCGGGACGCAGTTGTTGCCGCCGGGTCATTTCCAGGTACGTCGTCGTGACGTCTCGTTCCATCTATTGCGCCCTGAGCGCCTCCGAGGGGTCGATCCTCGAAGCGCGCGCAGCCGGTATCCAGCAGGCGGCCACTCCGATGGTGGCCATGACCAACACCACGGCAATCAGTGTGAGCGGGTCATACGGCGGGACACCAAAAAGCAGGCCCTGAATGAGTCGGGCCAGCAGCACCGAGCCGACCACGCCCAGGAGGAGGCCAACTCCCACGAGCGTACCGCCCTGACGCAGGATCATCCGTTGCACCTGACCGGGGTGCGCGCCGAGACTCATCCGCATTCCGATCTCATTGGTGCGGGCCGCCACCGAGAAGGCCAGTACGGCAGCGATTCCAATCGCAGCGATGAGCAAGGCGAGCAGGCCGAACGCCCCGACCAAAATGGCGTTGAGCCGACGCGGGCCGACACTTTCATCCCGAATGTCATTCAGTGACATCAGGTTTTCGATTGGTGCCTCGGGGGAGATTGACCGGACGATCTCCCGCGCCGCGAGCGCGATGCCCTTGGGATCGACCGTCGAACGGATCACCAATCCGCCGTTCGGAAAGAAGCCCTGTCGCATGGGAGTGAAGGTGGCGGGAATCGGGTCGGCATCGAGCCCGCCGTCCTTGGTGTTCCCGACGACTCCGACCACGGTGCGCCACTCACCCGATAACCCGATGAAACGCAACACATCACCCGTCCAGGCCACTCGCCGGCCGATCGGATCCATCTCCGCGAAGAGACGGTCGGCCAGGACTTGATTGAGGATCACGACTTGCGCGCCATCCTGAACATCGGTCGTGTTGAACTCGCGCCCTTTGAGTAACGGAATCCCCGCCGCACGGAAATACCCTGGGTCAGCCATGCGGTACTCCGACTGTGGAATGGGATCACCCGGCGGAGTCGGGCGGTCCTCGGACTTCATCTCGAGCATGAAACCAGCGGTGCGCAGCGGGATCACGGATCCGACTCCCACGATGTCCACGCCCGGAAGCGTGGACAACTCGGCTTGCATTTCCTCGTAGCTGGCCATGGTCACATGCGGATCGATCCCCGACGTGAAGTCTGCCGGGACCTCCATGGTCAAGACGTTGTTCGGATCGAGACCGGGGTCCACCTCGGCGAGTGCCAGCATCGATCGTGTGAGGAGTCCGGTCCCCGTCAGCAGGATCACCGACACCACGACCTGAGTTACGACGAGCACTTGCTGGAGTCGCTTCCGCCGTGTGCCACCGATCGCGCGAGTACCTCCCGAAAGACTGGTGCTCAAGGAATGCTCATCGCCGACATGCGGTGCGAAGGAGAGCAGGACGGCTGCGACCAGCGCCAGGGCCACCGCGAAAACGAGCACGGCCGCATCGATGCTGATTTCGTCCGCCCGTGGACTGAAGCGGGCCGCGAAGGTCGTAAGGACACGCACTCCAGGGAAGGCGATCAGGAGGCCGAGCATCGCGCCGGCGAGGGAGAGAACGATGTTCTCGAGGAGGAGGAGTTTGCGGAGCCTGCGGATTCCCGCGCCGAGAGCGGCACGCACGACCATCTCTCGTTCCCGGTCCACACCCCGCATGAGGGTCAGGTTCGCAACGTTCGCGAAGGCGAGGACCAGGACGAATGCCGCGGCCCCCATCAGCAGCCAGAGTGTGAGCCGTGCGTCCGACCCCAGCACTTCCTTGAACGGTGTGAGGGTGACCTTGTATCCCGAAGCGGCGTCGTACATGTCGGGATAGTCGGCATGTACCTGAGTGGAGATCGCTTCCACTTCGGCCCGAGCCTGCTCCACCGTGACCCCAGGGCTGAGTCGGGCGATCATTTCGGTCATCCGGTGCGTGCGGCCGTCCTGCATCAATGCACTCACGTGATGTTCGCTGATGGACATATTCATCAACGCATCGATCTCCCCCGGGAAGAAGGGGGCAGGCTGAAGCACTCCGATCACCTCGACCTGCCGGGTCCCGATGCGGAGGGATGTTCCCACCAACGAGGGGTCACCAGAGAAGTGGCTGAGCCAGTAGGCGTGGGTGAGCATGATGACCGGTGCGGCGCCACCACCATCGTCGTCTGGGTTGAAGGGACGGCCCAGGAGCGGTCGGAGACCCATGACGGAGAGGTAGTTCCCCGTCACGAGCCCGACATTGATCTGCGAAGCGTCGTGCTCCTCCACCAAGTTGAGCGTCAACGGTGAGTACTCCGCGATCTGCCCGAGCGTGCGTGAGGCGTTTCTGAAGTCGGTGATCTCAGGCACCGAGAACAGGATGTTCTCGCTTCCCGGACCGGCAGCGGACTGGCGGAGGTACATCAGCCGATCGCCGTCCTGGTGGGGGAGAGGGCGGAGCAGCACTCCACGGATGACGCTGAAGATGGCGGTGTTTGCCCCGATGCCGAGGCCCAATGTGAGGATGACGGCGAGGGTGAAGCCACGGGAGCGCAGGAGGCTCCGAAGGACATACCGCAAGTCGATCATCTCACGCGACTCCTCGGGTTTGTCGGGTACGGATGGGCTTGGATCACGAAATGTACCGCGGGCGCTGGGGTTGCAAGAAGAACCCCGCGTCAGATCGGTGGCGAAATCTAACGCGGGGTGGAAGCTCGATGTCGCGGGGCCCGATGGCACCCGGGATTGGGCAACTAGGGCCAGATCCCTCGCATCGCCGTCACCCGGGCCACGCGATCCACCGCGAGAGCGTAGGCGGCAGTGCGGGCATCGATACTTTTCTCGGCGGCGAAGTTGAACACGGCATGAAATGCGCGGGTCATCTTCTTTCGGAGTTTGGCGTCGACGACCTCTGGTTCCCACTGTTCGTCCTGGATGTTCTGCACCCACTCGTAGTAGGAGACTGTCACGCCGCCGCCATTGGCCAGAATATCCGGGATGACGTGCACCCCACGCTGGAAGAGTTGGTCATCGGCAGCCGGGGTCGTTGGCCCGTTGGCCGCCTCGGCGATCAGCTTTGCGTGGATCCGGCCTGCGTTCTCCGCCGTGATCTGATTCTCCAGGGCTGCCGGGATCAACACGTCGCATTCGAGTTCCATTAATTCGGTGGCCGAGACCTGTGAAGACCCGGGAAAACCCACGACACTGCCGGTGTCCTGTTTGTGGGCGAGGACCGCCTTCGGATCGAGCCCGGCTGCAGACATGATGGCACCACGCGAGTCACTGAGGCCGATGACCTTGGCGCCTCCATCGTGGGCGAACTGCGCGGCAAAGGAACCCGCATTGCCGAACCCCTGGACCACCACGCGGGCATCGGCCATCGTCTTGACGCCATCCACCATCCCGCGCGCAATGGCCTCCTCCACGCAGACGATGCAGCCACGGGCCGTGGCGGTTTCCCGTCCGTGGGAGCCACCCAACTCCATGGGCTTGCCGGTCACCACGGGGAGATTGTTGGAGCCGGGGTGGGTCATGTCGTAGGTGTCGAAGATCCAGGCCATCGTGCTCGCATCGGTGTAGACGTCCGGCGCGGGAATGTCGACCGTGGGACCAATGGTGTTGCCAAGCTGCATGGTATACCGTCGAGTGATGGCGCGTTTCTCTCTGACCGAGAGCCGCTTGGGATCGCAGATCACCCCTCCTTTGGCACCGCCGAATGGAACCTCCACAACGGCGGTCTTCCACGTCATCCACGCGGCCAGCGCCTTGACCTCATCCTCGCTGACGTCAGGGTGGAATCGAATTCCCCCTTTGTATGGGCCGCGCGCGTTATTGTGTTGGACCCGGAACCCGGTAAAGACCTGGTAGGTCCCATCGTCCATCTCCACTGGGAACTCGATTCGCGTGACCCGGAATGGTCGAATGAGGCTTCCGAGAATACCCGCATCCGCGCTGACGAATTGGGTGGCACGTGCGAACTGGGTCTGGGCGATATGGAAGGGGTTGAGGTCCTCCATGGGAGCATGCCTCTCAGGGGAAGGGGTGCTCAAAAGCTTGCCTCGTGGCCTGAAGGCCTTGTGAAAGCCTTCATAAGTTCGCTACAGGAGAATCAGGCCTTCGGCCTGCTTCAGGTTGACCATTTCCGGGCGCCAAGGGTTACACGCCTGAGGCGGTGCTGGTCAATCGAGGCGATCACTTGGTCTCGAGCAACGCCTGAAATCGAGGGTCCGCTCGAAGAGATGCCAGATCGGGATCGTTTGCCACCCAGTCTGGATGCGCGAACCCGGTACCGAAGGCACACTCGAGCCGGTCGAGGGCACGATCGGTTTCTCCTTCCAGGGCGAAGAGACAGGCGACGTTGTAGCACACACTCGCATCTTCAGGGTCGACCGCCGTGGCTTGCTCGGCCCATTCGAGTCCCCGTTCTCGGTTGCCCAAACGACTGGAACACACGGCTGCCATAGTGATCGCCCGGGCATCATCCGGATTGAGCGCCAAGTGCCGTTCGATCACCGGCAATGCGCGATGATAGGCCGCCTTGGCCTCGGTCGTTCGGTTCAGGGCGGTCAGGGTTTGCGCCGCGAAGTAGAGGGACTCGTGGTCCTCCCTCACTCGGCTGGCTTCATCGAAGAGATCCAACGCGCGGGGCAAGTCGCCACGCTGGTAGCACGCTCTGGCATAACAGTACCTGGCCTCGAATTGACTGGGATCGAGTTCGATGGCCTTCCGAAACTCCCGCTCGGCCTCCGGGAACCGGTCGAGGAGGACCAACACCTCTCCTTGAGCCGCGTGTGCCTCTGCGAGATCGGGTTCCAGAGCCAAGGCTTGCAGACTGGCCGCCTCCGCCAGCGCGATGTTTCGAGCGGTGTCCTCGTCCTGGTAATGGTGGGCGAGAAACGAGGACGCGTCGGCAATGCCGGCATGTGCCAGGGCGAAAGACGGATCCAGTTCGATGGCGCGGGTGAACATCTGGCGCGCGAACATCATGCTCTTGCGGCGCCGTTGGTGGAAGAACTGCCGCCCCCGGAGGTAGTAGTCATAGGCATCCAGGTGTGCCGTCGGCGCCTTGGTGATGGCTCCCCGCTCATGGTCAGCGAGGACCACGCGTAGGGCCCGGACGATGTTGGAGGCAATGTCATCGTGAATCGCGAACACGTCTTTCCGTTCGCGGTCGAACCGCGCCGACCAGAGATGGTATCCGTCACTTGTGTTGATCAGCTGGGCCGTCACGCGGAGTGTGTTGTCGGCGCGCCGAACACTGCCCTCGAGGACGGCCCGGACATTGAGAATCTGCCCGATGGTGCGGACATCGAAGTTCTTGTTCTTCAAGGCGAATGTCGAGGTCCGTGAGGCAACGTTGAGCCCCTCGATCTTGGTGAGAGCGAGGATGATCTCCTCGGCCATGCCCTCACCAAAGAATTCGTCCTCCGGATCGCTCCCCAAGTTGACGAACGGCAAGACAGCGATGGAGGGGCCAGGGTCAGTTTCGGCCACAGGGGTGGCGAGTGCCTCCGCAAAATCACGCACGGATGCGAATCGATCGGCCGGGGCCTTGGCCAGCGCGCGTTCGAGAGCCGCGCGGACTTCGCGAGGGACTCCGGGTCTGACCGTGGCGAGCGGGGGTGGCGGATCCATGACCTGGCGCGCGAGAACGGCGCGGGTACTTCCCCCAACGAATGGAGGGTGACCAGCCAACATCTCGTAGAGCACACAAGCCAAAGCGTACTGGTCGGCCTTCGCATCCACTGCGCTTTCGCCGCTCGCCTGTTCGGGGCTCATGTAGGCTGGGGTACCGACGACCGTTCCCGCACCGGTCGAGGAGGGTTTGCCTTCGCTGGCCAAGGCTCGGGCCACCCCGAAGTCCACGACGACCGGGTGGCCCTGTTCAAGCAGAATGTTCTCGGGTTTGATGTCCCGATGGACCACTCCTCGCTCGTGGGCGTAGGCCAGCGCGTCGGCCACCGCCCGGGCGAGTCGCACCGCCTCATCCACAGGAAGGACACGCTCTCGGTCGAGGCGTTGCCTGAGGGAGCCTCCTTCCACATACGGCATGACGAAGTACAGATGACCACCTTCGTTACCCGAATCGTAGAGCGGCAGGATGTTGGGGTGGGTGAGGGCGGCTGCGATCTCAATTTCCCGAAGGAAACGCTCTCCCAGGACGGAGGCGGCGAATTCTCCTCGGAGGAGTTTGAGGGCCACCTGGCGTCGGTGCTTGGGATCATCGGCCAGGTACACCGTCGCCATCCCGCCCTCGCCGATCTTCCATTTGATCGCATAGCCGGCGAAGAAGGACCCGCTGAGTCGAGTCGGGCCTGACATCAGGACCGGGGCACCTGGGATGGGTAATCCAGTCGCGGATGGGACACCGGCTGATCTCCCGAGTGGTGCCGCATCACCACGATGGGGCAACACGGGCAGGGTACAGACCCCGGATGAAGGGGCCATTGGCTTGAGATGAAGAGATGTTTTCACTCCCACGTCACGGTCTCTTCACCGGCGGTCATGCAGTATGGGAGCGCTGGGGCCCATGTCTGGGCGGTCCAGGCATGGTTGACGATGCTCTGGTGCGTAAGGGGGGCACATGTCTTGGAAGCGAAGGACCCTGGGAGTCATGCTCGTGCCGGCAGCGGTGGCTTGCACGGATCCGACGGAGGTTGCGGACCTCGTCGGGACCTGGAACGCCACCGTCGTTGAGTTCACGAATCTGGCGAACACTGCGGAGAAGTACGAACTCATTGGGGACGGCGGGGCTCTCACCATTGTGGTCGAGGCGAATGAGGACTACACCCTTTCCATTCTGTTCCCTGGGGAGCCAGTCGATGTGCAGGAAGGCACGATTGCCGTGGTGGGGGACGTTCTGACGTTGTCGGAATCGGGGCAGGGGAGTCCCCTCGACTTCATCTTCGACCTGTCGGGTAACACGCTGACCATGACGACCAACGACGTCGATTTCGATTTCGACGACCAGGGCGGAGATGAACCTGCGTCCCTCAGGATGGTGCTGCACCGACAATAGGGCTTGGGGGCGAGCGAACGGACTGGGTAGAGGATACCACTTCCCTCGCAGGGCGTTCCGAACCGGGTGAGGGGAGGCGTCGCCTACTGCTTCCCTTCGGGCAAGAAGCGTCGAGGCCGCTCGGCGTAGTCTCGCTTCTTGGCGACCTCGTGGTTGACCCACTCGATCACCGCCGCATACCCGAGGCTCTCCGGGTCCCGCTCGAGATAGTCTTCGACGACGGCGATGACCCGGAAGCGTTGCCGGAGCTGGAAGGTGAGGGTGGGATCGATGATCTCCCCCTTCACGATCTTCGTGACGTACTCATCCGGACTCATCCGGTCGGCGTACTGGTGGTAGCCTCGGAGCCGGGCGCCTGCACGGATACGCAGGAGCTTCAACCGGCGGGCCAGATCGCGCCGCGCCGCGTAGAGGGCCTTCCCGATGCCGCGGCGCCTGAGGGAAGGATCCGTCATCACCTCCGCCCCATATAACGTATGCCCCTCGGGGTCGTGGTTGGTGAACATCCCCGAATCGGTGATCCCCTTCCAGTCCACGTCCATGTCGTAGTCATCCCAGAGCACGATCAGGCTCGCCGCCATACCCACGATGCGATTGGTGCCGGGATCGATGGCAACGAGCTGGCCTTCAGGGAAGACCTTGAGGTGTGATTCGAGTTGGTCCTCCCGCCACGGGCGTCCCGAGTACACCCTTTCACAGAGCGAAATGATCCCGGGGAAGTCTCTCCGTTTGGTGGGTCGAACCAGGACGGGAAGAGGTGCGGGCGCGGATGTCACAACGTCACGATCTCCGGGTCGGTGACCATCTCACGCGTGCGGCGCGAATCAAGCAGGGGCAACACGGTACCCGAAGTTCGGCTCTGCGCGATGGTGTCCAGGTTGAGTTCCCCGATGATCATCATCTCCTGATTGGGGTTGCCCTCAGCCAGGATCCCATCGCGCGAGAACGGGAAATCACTGGGAGTGAGAATCGCGGCCTGCCCATAGTTGAGATGGACCGCGGGTACCATGGGCAGCGACCCCACGGTGTGCGACTGAATCACGTACATCTGATTCTCGATCGCACGGGCGTGGGCGCAGTACTTGACCCTCAGGAAGCCTTGACGATCGTCGGTGCAGCTCGGAACGGCCAAGATGTGGGCGTCGAGCTTGGCAGCCTCCCGGGCAATCTCGGGAAACTCGACATCGTAGCAAATGGCGATCGCCATCCGTCCAAACGAGGTCTCGAAGACTCGAAGTTTGTTCCGGGGTGAGACCTTCCAGTCCTCGGTCTCGAATCGGGTCATGTGGAGTTTACCCTGTACACCGACCGACCCATTCGGCCCGAACAGGTAGGCCTCGTTGTACACGGTATCGTTGTCCCCGTCATCCTTGACGGGGATCGTACCACCCACCACATAGAGCTGATGCTGGCGCGCGAGACGTGTGAAGACCTCGAGATAGCGGTCTCGCTGGGCGGCCAGGTCGCGGACTTGTTCCAGGATTGGACGTTTGACATCACCGAGGGTGAGCAGTTGGACCGTGAAATATTCCGGGAAGACCACCAGATGGCACTTGTAGTCAGCCGCCGTCTCGACCAAAGCCTCAACCTGAGCCTCGAAGTCAACGAAGGTCTTGACGGGCCGGATGAAGTACTGAAGCGAGGCGACGCGGATACGGTCCATGGGGGTCCCCGAGAATCATGAATGAAAGGAAATGTAGTCGGCAGCGGCAGCCTCTCCCCCTTGGTCAGGGGCGAAGGGTGAGGGCGCGGTCCCACAGGTCCCGTGCGCGGAGCCTGGTTGCGAGCGACTGAAACTCCGGTTGTGGGCCCCGCCACTGAAGCGTTTCCACGTCGGTGAAGAGGGGTGCCTCCGTGCGAAGGATCGCCAGTTTCCTGAAGAGGTATGCTGACTCGCGACTCGCCTCGAGTGAGGCTGAGAGTCTCACTGCCCCTCGGACCCGGACATCCCATTCCGCCGACTCCGTTGGGATCGACTCGAGGTGGTGGTATCGAGCGAGCACGGTTGACGCGCTCTTGGTCCCCCAGCCCTTGATGCCCGGAAAGCCATCGGCCGAGTCGCCCACAAGAGCAAGCCAATCTGGGATGGATGTGGGGAGGATACCGAACTTGGCGTGTACGCCGGCCTCGTTGCGAACCTCGCGTTGCCGTCGATCGAACTGCACCACTCGATCACCAACGACGCATTGCGCGAGATCCTTGTCCGGGGTGCAAAGGAAGACGCGCTCGACCCGACTGTCCGCCGCGGCGAGCCTCGCTGCGGAGGCGAGTCCGTCATCGGCTTCGAGATCCGACATCGGCCATACGACCACACCCATGGTCCGCAATGCGTCCTCCAAGGGGTGGAACTGTCCCCAAAGCGCGGGGTCGATTCCCTCACCGGTCTTGTAGCCGGGCCAGAGTTCGTTTCGGAATGACTCGATGACATGATCGGTCGCGACCCCGATGTGCGTGGCGCCGTCATTCAGCATCCCGAGAATTGAGGCCAAGACACCAATGATGGCTCCCACCTCGCGCCCATCGGTATCGGTGGCCGACGGCATCGCGTAGAAGTGCCGGAAGAGTTCGTAGGTGCCGTCGATCAGGTGGACCTTGAGTGGCATCCCGAATTCTGGCCTCGATCCGCCGAGACCGATAGTCGCCTGCGGTGTTAAGGCGCCTTCATGTACTTCTCACGAGAGGGATACGGGGGCGCGCCGATACTCTCAGGGTAGTCCGGTGAAGGCTCCGGAACAGGCGCTGACTGGTGGGAGAACCTCAGCAGGGAAGGGGCACAAGGCATGTCACATGTGAAGGCATATGGATTGGGCACCGAGGTCGTGGCGTCATTCGATGTGACGGTCGAGCGGGTGCGCGGTGAATTGGCGAAAGAAGGATTTGGGGTCCTGACGGAGATCGATATGAAGGACACCCTGGCTCGGAAACTCGGTGTGGAGTTCAGGCCATACACTATTCTTGGTGCCTGCAATCCACCACTTGCCGCGGAGGCCCTGGCAGCGGATATCGACATCGGATTGCTCTTGCCCTGCAACCTTCTGATCTACGCGACCGATGACCCCGGAAAGTGTGCCGTCGTCGCCATCGACCCGGTCGCGCAACTCGGCATCACCGGTAACACCGAGATCGAACCCTTGGCTCAGGAGGTCCGGGCCAAGCTCGAACGTGTCGTAGATCGCGTCTCCCACGACGTGCGGATCGCCTAGCCTTGAGGAGGGGCAGTATGGAAGACAGCCGGTTCGACCTGACGTTGACCCTCGAAGACCAGTACCGGTTCTCGGTGGGCTTTGATGATGAGACGCTTCCCGAACTGATCCTCGACGAACCGTCTCCGCTGGGCCAGGGAAGTGGCCCCAACGCTGCCAGACTCCTTGGTGCCGCGATCGGCAATTGCCTGGGCGCGAGCCTGGTCTATTGTCTCCGCAAGGCGCACATCGATCTCGAAGGTCTACGGGTTGGTGTCAGTGGGAGCATGACACGCAATGCGAAGGGCCGCATCAGGCTTGGCGCGTTTCGGGTAAAGCTCGAACCCTCGATACCGGTGGACCAGCACGACCGCATTGGCCGGTGCCTGGAGATCTTCGAGGATTTCTGTATGGTGACGCAGAGTGTGCGAGAAGGCCTCGACGTGTCAGTCGCCGTGGAACCCTGTGACGTAGCCGTCAGCGCACGATAGGAAGGATCAGTCTCGACGGGTGCTCGGCGTCGTGATGCAGGGTGATCAAGGCGACCTTGCCGGCAGCCGATTCGACCTCGGACTCGCCCGTGTTGAGATTGACCGACATGTGAGGAAGGAACGAGGGAAGCACGACCACCCGGACCCTGTGCCCCGCCTTGAACCGGTTGGCGGTGAGGAGGTTCGGGAGCGTTAGCCGGTACATCCTTCCGGGCTCCAAAGCCTCCCGCTCCGGACCCCCGTTGCGATAGCTCGCCCGGATCACATCGAGTCCGGGGCTCATCAGGTTCCACGCCGTTCCATCCGGCGCCACATCGAACAGTCGTACCCAGAGGTCGGTGTCCGGCGCATCCACCGACAGGTACACGTCGATCTCGATTGGCCCCACCACCGTGAGGTCTTCCTGGAGTGGTTCCGTCTCGAACCCCAACAGCGCCTCGCGTTCAACCAATCCGCGGTAGTCGTGGGCCCCGGCACGCTCGGCATGGGGATCCCGCACCGGATGAGCCGGGTCGGAGCGGAGAGTCGAGACCGCGTGCTTCGCCGTTGGTGGTTCAGGGGTCAACGTGCCGCCCCGTGCCGCCCCGCCGTGCAGGAAGAGAGAGCGATACTCCGTGCCGGGTAGGGGCCAGGTCTGGCCTGTCTTCCACACCCCGTCGCCGTCGGCCATCACGTAGACCCGCACGGGTGGTTCGCGATCCACCCCGTTCGGAATGTCGCGCACCCAGCGATCCATCCATCGAAGCACAGTCTCGTCGTAGTCGATGACCGCGGCCGACCCCATGTTCCGTTCGCCGTGCGTCGTCTGCGCCATCGGACCAATACCGTGGGTCCACGGTCCGACGAGGAGCGCCGTGCGGTCAGTTCCCCCACGGGCTCTGACGAGTCCAGCGAAGTTCTGTGTCGCTCCGGATGGCCCGTACGCTTCGTCGTACCACGCCGAGAGGTTCAGCACCGCAGCGTTGGTACGTCCCTGCTTGCCATTGAGCTCGGCCCAATCCCACCAGGGGTCGCCAGGGGGGTGGCTCATCCAGTCGTAGTACCAGTCCGCAATGCCGCGGAGGGCATTCATGGATCGGAGAGGGAGTATGTCGCGCAATCGTTGGCCTTCGGAAGGCCAGGCCTCCCGGGCCTCACGACCCGTGCGTGGACCGGGCAGATCCAATCGCACTCGGCGGTCGGGTGCGATGTTGTTCCAGATCCAGGCGACCCAACTCATGTCCCAGACGCCTCCGGAATACCAGAAGTGAGTGGGTGAGGCGAAGGTCATCGCGGGGACCATCGCCTTGAGATGCGGCGGCCGCTCGATGGCAGCGAGCCACTGGACCGCGCCGGGGTACGAGAGTCCGATTGTGCCGACGCGGCCGTCGGACCAGGGCTGCGCCGCTGCCCACTCGATCGTATCGTAGCCGTCGCGGCCTTCCTGTTGATAGGGGAGGAACTCGCCGTCGGAGGCGTATCGGCCCCGCACGTCCTGGGCGATTACGGTGTACCCCCGCTCGACGGAATGGCGGAACAGGGAATACGTCTCGAAGACCCGCGCTTTGCCATAGGGTGTGCGGTAGACGAGAACCGGGAAGGGCCCCGGGCCGTCCGGCCGCCAGATGTCGGCACGGAGGATCACTCCGTCCCGCATCGGGATCGACACGTTGCTGTCGACGTGGCCGAGCGACGATGCGTCCTGTGCGGTGAGGGGGGCCGCCAATCCGGCGAGCAGAGGGACGAGGAGCAGTCTGGAGGGGCGCATCCTCTCCAATCTACATGCAGCCGCGGGCCTCGGGGGATGGGTCCTGGGTGACGAGGGGCGCTCGGCCGATCAACTCTTCCCGTCGGCCCCCACGATGATGTAGGTCAGCGTCCCTCCGGCAGAGAAGAACGGAGCCTTGGACCCCAGGTTCATGATCAGCTTTTTCATGAGTTCGGGATCGGTGGACGTGACGGTGACCCCAATCATGTACGCCCCGCCACCCAAGCCGAGGTTGTCGAAGTCCAGCGTGTAGTATCCCTTGGAGAAGTTCGAACTCGCCGGGATGTACGGTGCCAATGCCGGCGGCACGATCCCCGGAGCCCCATCTGGGGGCCACGTTTGGTAATCGCTGTAGTAGTTGTAGGAGCCGATGAGCACACTGCGGAAATCTCCCGTCACCTCGGCGGCCCGAGCCGTATTCCGCATGTCGTAGAACCGTAACAGCGAAATCCCCGCGAGAATACTCAGAATGATGACCACCGTCATCAACTCGATCAGGGTAAACCCCCGTGCGTCGTCGTTGACTCGCATGCGTTACTCGCCCCGCCTGTTGATGAGGGTGAGAGAGTTGCCGAGGAAGGCCTCTGGAGATGCATCACTCTGGAAGCCGATCTCGCCAGTGCCAAGCGCGGCGCTCAGACGAAAAGTGGAATCATCCAATCTCGTGTATCGGACCCCGGTGACCATTGATCCCGCCTCGGCAAGCGAATCAGGCAGTTGGCCGTTGGCGGCCCGATACTGACGTATCCGCTGGGCCTCCCGGAAAAGCATCAATCGCACCGAGGCGTCCTGGATCTCCAACGGTGGGGGAGCAGGGTCCGGAGTGAAGAACCACGAGGGCCTGGCCGTGAGGATGTACCCCGAACCTCCAACCACCATGCCCGCAAGGATGGCGAGGCCGATCCGACCAAAGCGGCTGTTCCGGCGACGGCGTCCTCGTAACTCCGAACGCTCGTTCGCATCTGTCACGGCGGCTTGGGCGGCGCTGAGCAGGTCAATTTTGCTTTCCGTCCTGGACTTCGCCGTACTCTCGGATTGAGCCATCGCCGACTACTCCTCGTGTGGAAAACCTCGATCAGGACGACTTGTTAGCAAACCTCGCGCCGTCATTTGTTGAGAAGAACGCCCTGCACCTGTTCGGGAAACTTCATGACATCAATAGGTTTAGTGATGTAGGCACTAAAACCGGCGTCCAGCGCCCGCTCTTCGTCCCCGACCATCGCATGTGCTGTGAGTGCAATGACTGGAATACGCGATTTGCCGGAACTGTTGAGGGAGCGCAACAGTTCGAAGCCGTCCAATCCCGGAAGCTGGATATCCATCAGGATGATGTCGGGTTTTGCAGCCTCCACCGCAGCCAGCAGGTGTTCACCATCCCGAATCCCGGTCACCACGTGCCCATGGAGCTGCAGGACCGCCGTGAAGAGTTTCATGTTGTCGGGGCTGTCCTCAACGATGAGCACTCGGGTCATGCCACCTCTGGAGTTGGTCAGGGTCTATTAAGTATTGTTGCTGCAACTACCTAGCCAGGAGCGACGAGGCCGTGGTGATATGATCGTCGGAGGCAGACACCGGGTGCCTGGAGACAAGAGTCTCACGCACCGTGCTCTCTTTCTCAGTGCCCTGAGCCAAGGCGAGTCATCGGTGGAAGGTGCATTGACCTCGCTTGATGCCCGGTCCAGCGCGAGCTTTCTCAGGGCGCTGGGTGTGCAGGTCGGTCCTCTACGATCTGAGCAGCGCTTGCGGATTCGTGCACCGAAGACTCTGGTAGCCCCGAATCGAGTCCTCGACTGCGGGAATTCCGGGACGACCGCACGGCTCGGGATGGGACTGCTCGCCGCCCAGCCCTTTGCTTCGACCATCGACGGCGATCGCTCGCTCCGGCGACGGCCCATGTTCCGAGTGGCGGAGCCGCTGCGGGCGATGGGGGCAACGATCTCGACCCCCGAACGGGATGGACTCCCGGTCATGGTGCAGGGTGGCCGTCTCCGGTCGATCGAATGGGAATTGCCGGTTTCCAGCGCACAGTTGAAGGGGGCAATTCTCCTGGCGGCCCTGGCCGGGGGGGTCCCGGTGCGCGTGCGAGAGCCCGGTGGACGTTCACGCGACCACACAGAACGCATGCTCCGGGCGCATGGCTATACGGTCGCCGAGGATCCGGATGGCTGGATCAGCTTTCTCCCAGACGGACAACTCCAGCCCGGCGCGTTCAGAGTCCCAGGGGACATCAGTTCTGCCGCATTCCTGGTGGGCGCGGCGACCCTCGCCTCCGAAGGTGAACTCCGGCTGGTGGAAGTGGGGGTGAACCCAACGCGGACCGGATTTCTCGAGGTTCTCCGCAGGATGGGTGGCACGGTCGAGAGCAGCGCGCCGACCGAGTGGACCGGTGAGCCCGTCGCGGACTTGGTGGTCCGTCCATCTCGACTCGAGGCGACGGAGGTGGCCGCGCTCGAGATTCCAGGTCTCATCGATGAGGTGCCGCTGCTGGCGGCTTTGGCCTCACGGGCGGAGGGAACGACCGTGTTTCGCGAAGTCGGTGAACTCCGGGTCAAGGAGAGCGATCGACTCGCGCTGATCGCCTCGAACCTCAACGCCCTGGGGGTCGAGGCCTCCGCGGAGGCAAACACGCTCTGGGTGACCGGCACTGATCGGCCTCCGGTCGGCAGGGTGGTCACGGCGGGCGATCATCGGATCGCCATGGCGTTCGCGATCCTCGGTACGCTCGAGCGCGCGTCTATCGAGATCGACGATCTGCGCTGCGCGGATGTCAGTTTCCCTCGATTTCTCAGTGCGCTCGAGGGCCTGTACCCAGATCACCATCCCGGACTACGAGGGCTCTAGCAGGATGAATCGAGTCATTGCAGTTGACGGTCCGGCCGCTTCGGGTAAGTCGAGCACTGCCGCGGCCGTCGCGAGGCGGCTGGGCTTCTTGCACGTCGATTCGGGGGCACTCTACCGAGGCGCAACCACGGTCGCCCTGGACTTGGGGGAGAGCGCGTCGGCGGATGACATCATCACGGCTGCGGAGCTACGCGGCCTGGGTTTTCGCGTGGTGGGAGATGCCGTGGTGCTCTACCTGGATGATTCACCCCTCGGGGAGCGTCTACGTGACGCCGATGTCACAGGCGGAGTGTCGGCGGTGTCGGCACTTCCCGGCGTCCGCCGTTGGGTGAACAGGAGCCTGCGAGCCCTCGCAACACCAGATCGAACCCTCGTCGTGGACGGCCGGGACATTGGGACCGCCGTATTCCCCGATGCTCCGCTCAAGGTGTTTCTCGACGCGGCACCCGAGGTTCGGGCCCGGCGCCGGCTGATTCAACGTGACCCGGCGTTGGAGGATCTGGGACCGGCCACCGTATCGGCGGAAGCCGATCGGCTCAGGAGGAGGGATGAGGCCGATGCGTCAAGAACCGCGGATCCACTCAAACCTGCTCACGATGCCATCCGCATCGATACGGCCAATCTCACCTTCGAGGAGCAAGTGGACATGATTCTGGAGTTGATCAAGGACGCGGCCTTGCACCTCGGGCCCTCCGCCGGATAGTTTTCTTGGCTCCGGAACAGCCGGAGTCAAACTCAAACCCTTTCCCGTGGCCCACTTGGCGCGGCTTGAACAAGAGGATCCCCACCCATGTCGTCCACCCTGGAAAACACAGCCGATTCATCCACCCCGCCGAGTGGATCTTCCCCCGAGTCTTTCGCGATGTCCGAGATGAGGGTGCGGAAAGACCTCTACGACGATTCCTACAGTGATGCCGAGTACCAGGAAATGCTCTCCATGTACGAGGGCACCCTGGCGGCGATCGTCGAGGGAGAGATCGTTCAGTCCACGGTGCTGCGCATTACTGATGCTGCGGTCATCCTCGACGTCGGCTTCAAGTCAGAGGGTTCCGTGCCACTGGACGAGTTTCAGGAGCGGCCGAACGAGGGCGACAAGGTCGAGGTCTTCCTGGAGCACCTGGAGGACCAGGATGGTGCGGTCGTCCTCTCCAAGAAGAAGGCCGACTTCATGCGGGTCTGGGAGAAGATCCGGACCGCCCACGAGAACGACGAAGCCGTGGAAGGCACCTTGATGAAGAAGATCAAGGGAGGTGTCGTGGTGTCGGTCATGGGGGTCGATGCCTTCTTGCCCGGAAGCCAAATCGCACTCCGACGGGTGCCGAACATCGACGAACTCCTCGGGCAAACCTACGAGTTCAAGATCATCAAACTCAATAAGCGCCGCCGCAATATCGTGGTCAGCCGACGCGTGATCCTGGAAGGCGAGCGGGCCACCAAGCGCGAGTCCCTGATGAAAGAGCTCGAGGTCAACCAAGTCCGGAAGGGTGTGGTCAAGAACATCACCGACTTCGGTGCCTTCATAGACCTCGGTGGGGTGGACGGTCTGTTGCACATCACCGACATGTCGTACGGCCGGGTGTCTCATCCCTCCGAAGTGGTCTCGATCGGATCCGAAGTCGAAATCAAAATTCTCGACATTGATTGGGACCGGGAGCGTATCAGTCTGGGAATGAAGCAGCTCAGCGCGTATCCCTGGAAGGACGTCGCGGAGCGATACCCAGTCGGCACCAGAGTGCAGGGGAAGGTGGTTTCGATTACCAACTATGGGGCTTTCGTCGAACTCGAACCCGGAATCGAGGGACTGGTCCATATCTCCGAGATGAGTTGGACCCGAAATGTCCGGCATCCTTCCAAGATCGTATCTATCGGTGAAACCATTGAGGCGGTCGTGCTCAAGGTCGATGAGGCCGAAGAGAAGATCTCGCTCGGCATGAAGCAGACCGAGCAGGATCCCTGGATGACCCTGCCGACCAAGTATCCCATCGGGACCCGAGTCAGTGGCAAGGTGAGGAACCTGACCAGCTTCGGCGCGTTCGTGGAACTCGAGCCGGGAATCGACGGCCTCATTCACATTTCCGACATGTCCTGGACCAAGCGGGTCCAACACCCGTCGGAGATCGTGAAGAAGGCGGACGCCGTCGACGTGATGGTGCTGAACATCGACATCGACAACAAGCGGATTTCCCTCGGTTTGAAGCAGGCCGAAGAAGATCCATGGCTCAAGATCGGCGAGACCTACCCGGTGGGGACACCACTCCGTGGTCGCGTAGTTCGCCTCATGGATAAGGGTGTCGTGGTCGATCTCGGGAATAATCTCGAAGGCTTCGTGCCGATGTCACAGCTCGGGAAGGAAGACATCACGAGCCCGAGTGAGATGGTGCAGGAGGGACAGGTCGTCGAAACCGAAGTGCTCGAAGTCGACCCCATCCATCATCGGATCGTGGTCGGAGTCACTGGGTATCCGGACGAACCCATCATCCCCCCGGTGCGCCCCGTCTATGAAGACGATGACATTGACGAGGACCTCGAGGATCTGAAGCCGCCGGAGCCGGCCGCTGAAGTCATGGTGGCTGCCGAGGCCGAAGCGGTGCCGGAGGTAAAGGCACCTGTCGCCGAGGCCTCCGCGGACCAGAACGAGGCCCCGAAGGCTGAGAGCGCACCGCCAGCCGAGGCAGTCCCGGTGTCCGAAGCGGCACCAGAAGCGGAGGTCGCCCCCGAAACAGAGACGACGGCCCCTGAGGCCAAAGGCTCAGAGGAGCCCAAGGCCGAGTAACCCGGGTCCCGAAACGGGGGGATGGAATGCGGAGCGAGAACGTCGAGGTCGAGGCGATCCCGCTCCGCATTCGTGCGTCGAGTGGCGCCACGGTCGAGGGTGGGCAGGCACAGGTCGTCCGACCCTCGTTGGTCGCCCGGGCGCGGCGCTCCTTCGGTTGGCTCGCGGGTGGTGTGCTTGGGGGATTGCTCTTCCTTCCCGTTCCCCTGGTTCACTTTTTTGGGGTTGTGTTCTTCCTCGTAATGAGTGTCGTGGCGGTCAAGACGCTCGGGACGACAGCGGTGCTCCGGGCGGCCAAGGGTCCCTGTCCGGCGTGTGGCAGGGAGGGCTCCTTCTTTCTCGGCCTCGGTTGGCGGCCAGCGAAGTTTCCTGCCACGACGTCGTGCAAGCACTGCTCGATCGGTCTCACCTTGACGGCGATCGAAGAGATCTGATGCGTCAACAGGCCGCGACTCCGCTCTGAATCGGAGAGGTTCTCGCCGTCGGGAGCACTATATTCAGCCCACAGATGACTGATCCCCGCGAACGTCTCGATGAACTGCAGCGTCTCCAATCCCTGACCGAGGCGGGAGGGGGGGCCAAGCGCGTAGCCAGCCAGCACGCCAAGGGGAAACTCACTGCCCGTGAGCGAATCGACCTGCTGCTCGACGAGGATTCGTTCGTCGAAATCGATCGCTTCGTGACCCACCGGTCGACCGAATTCGGGTTGGGTGATCAGCAGTTTCCCGGCGACGGTGTGGTTGCGGGACACGGCCGGATTGACGGACGACTCGTCTATCTGTACGCCCAGGACTTCACGATCCTCGGTGGCTCCTTGGGGGAGGCCCACGCCGGCAAGATCTGCAAAGTCATGGATCTCGCCGTCCGCAACGGGGCTCCTATCATCGGCCTGAGTGATTCCGGTGGCGCCCGGATTCAAGAAGGCGTCGCATCACTGGGCGGATACGCCGACATCTTCCTCCGCAACACACTCGCCTCCGGGGTCGTCCCACAGATCTCCATCATCCTCGGGCCCTGTGCTGGTGGAGCGGTGTACAGCCCGGCCATTACCGATTTCGTGTTCATGGTCCGCGGGGTGAGTTACATGTTCGTCACCGGACCCAATGTCCTCAAGACAGTGACACACGAAGAAGTGACGTTCGAGGAACTTGGTGGTGCGGACGTGCATGGAGAACGATCCGGGATCGCACACCGTGTCTTCGATTCGGAGCCGGAATGCCTTCTAGCCGTTCGAGAACTCCTGCAATACCTGCCGGCCAACAACCTGGACGAGCCACCGGTGGTGGACAGCAGCGATCCCGTGGATCGACGGGATGAGTCCCTGCTCGATGTCATACCCCGCACCGCGACCCAGCCCTACGACATGCACGCCGTCATTGCCTCGGTGGCCGACGCAGAGACCTTCTACGAAATCCACCCAGGTTTTGCCGGGAACGTTGTGGTCGGGTTCGCGCGGTTGGGCGGGCACGTGGTGGGGATCATCGCCAACCAGCCGGCGGTGTTGGCGGGGGTCCTCGACATCGACGCGTCGGTGAAGGGAGCCCGTTTTGTTCGACTCTGCGACGCCTTCAACATTCCGCTGGTCTCGTTCGTGGACGTGCCCGGCTTTCTGCCGGGTGTTGGTCAGGAACACGGCGGGATCATCCGTCACGGTGCGAAGCTGCTCTATGCCTACTGCGAGGCAACGGTGCCCAAGCTGACGGTGATCACGCGGAAGGCCTACGGTGGAGCCTATGACGTCATGAGTTCCAAGCACATCCGGGGAGACCTCAACCTGGCGTGGCCAACGGCGGAGATCGCGGTGATGGGACCGAAGGGCGCCGTGGAGATCCTCTTTCGAAAGGAAATTGGCACGGCGGACAACCCCGAAGCCGAGACCTCCCGCCTGGTGGACGAGTACACCGAGAAGTTCGCCAACCCGTACCTCGCCGCTTCGCGAGGTTTCGTGGATGACGTCATCGATCCGCGTGACACCCGGCCACGACTCATCGATGCTCTCCGGACCCTTCGGACCAAGCGCGATCGGAATCCACCGAAGAAGCATGGCAACATCCCCCTGTAGGGGAATCGTGCCGGACAGGAATCCTCCCCTATTCACTCGGGTCCTCATCGCCAACCGCGGTGAGATCGCGCTCCGAATCGTTCGCGCGTGCCGGGAGGCGGGAGTCGAATCCGTCGCCGTCTATTCCGACGCCGATCGGGGCCTCCCGTTCGTTCGTGCGGCCGACCATGCCGTGGGCATCGGGCCGAGTCCGGCGGGCCAGAGCTACCTTCGGGTCGACAAACTCCTGGCGGCCGCGCGGGACTCGGGTGCGGGGGCGATCCACCCCGGCTACGGGTTCCTCGCCGAGCGTGCCGACTTCGCCCGTGCCGTGGAGGATGCGGGACTGGTATTCATCGGACCCCCGTCGGCTGCCATCCAGGCGATGGGAGACAAGACCGAAGCCCGGAAGCGGATGATCGCTGCGGGGGTTCCCGTGGTCCCAGGCAGCGAGGGGCCTGTGACCGATCCGGCGGCGGCGGCGGTGGTGGCGAACGCCCTCGGGTTCCCCGTCCTCGTCAAAGCGGTGGCAGGCGGTGGCGGGCGCGGCATGCGCGAGGTCCATCGGGAGGCCGATCTCGCTGGGGCTCTCACCTCAGCCGCGTCGGAAGCAGAGAAGGCCTTCGGCGATGCGCGCGTCTATCTGGAGAAGCTCATCCTCCGTCCTCGTCACATCGAGATCCAGATCTTGGCGGATGAGGCGCGGACGATTCATCTGGGCGAACGGGAATGCTCCATCCAGCGCCGGCACCAGAAGGTGGTTGAAGAGGCGCCATCCTCGGCGGTGGATGCACGGCTCCGCGACGCCATGGGAGCCGCCGCCGTCGCCGCCGCCACTGCCGTCGGGTATCGGGGTGCCGGGACCTGTGAGTTTCTCCTCGGAGCCGACGGCCGGTTCTTCTTTCTGGAGATGAACACGCGGATACAAGTCGAACATCCAGTGACCGAGATGGTCTACGGTGTCGATCTGGTGCGAGAGCAGCTGCGCATTGCGGCAGGGCACCTCATGTCCCTGCCGGAAACGCCACCAGCGCCTCACGGCTGGTCGATCGAATGTCGCATCACGAGCGAGGACCCCTCCAATGCTTTCCTCCCCTCGACGGGCAAGATCACCTATCTGAGTTCACCAAGTGGCCCGGGGATTCGGTGGGACGCCGGATACGAATCCGGTGACGAGGTGACTTTGCACTACGACTCGCTCCTCGCCAAGCTCATCGCGGTAGCCCCCACTCGGCCTGCCGCGATCGATCGGATGCAACGGGCTCTTGAGGAGCTGGTGATCGTGGGTGTCTCCTCCAACCAGGCGTTCCTCCGACGGTTGCTCTCCCACCACGACTTTCGACGGGGTGAGATCGATATCGCCTTCCTCGATCGGAACCCCCACCTGGCGTCTCCCCCCGCCGATGAGGAGGCCTTACTGCCTGCGGTCATCCTGGCCGCCCTGCTCGACGCCGAGCGGCGCCATACGGTTCGGCCGGTGGTGGCAGAGGGGGCGACGACCGGGAGCGAGTGGTTGCGTGTGGCAAGACGAGAGGGACTGAGGTGAGTGACGCCATCTGGATCACCGACATCGCCGCCGGAGGCGATGGCGTTGGCCGCATGGCGGATGGCAGGGCAATCTTTATCCCACGTACGGCACCGGGCGATCTCGTCGAACCACAAGCCGTTCGACTCCACTCATCGTATGCCAAAGGGCGGCTCGGCGTCCTGCGAGAGGCTGCAGCCGTCCGAGTGACTCCCAGGTGCGGCCACTACGATGCCGATGCCTGTGGCGGCTGTCAGATACAGCACCTGTCGGCGCCGGCGCAGCGGGAGGCAAAACGACGGATCCTGGAGCAGGCGCTGCTCCGCATTGGGGGCGTTCAGGTCGAGATCCCGACGGTCGAGTCCGGTCCCGAATGGGGGTACCGGAATCGCATCACTCTCACCCTCGACACCACGGGCACCTTGGGTTTTCACCAAGTAGGTCGGCCCGACGAGCTCTTCGATGTCTCACACTGTGAGATCGCTCGACCGGTCGTGAACGACCTTCTTGCCACCACGCGAAAAGCCAGAGAGACGATCCCTCGGGGCACCACTCGGATCACCTTGAGAGAGGGACGCCAAGGCCAACCCGGAATCGTGCTCTGGGGAGAAGCCCCCCCCTCGCGAGCGGAGAGCGACATCTTCCGTGCGGCTCTCGAGGACGCCACTCCCGATGCTCCCCCTGACCTGTGGTGGCACGGACCGAATGGGGACTCGCGGCCGATCTCTGCGGGTGAGGATGGGGTCGGGGTCGTCGGATTCGAGCAGGTACAACCCGATTTTGGTGACCGGATCAGGACCGTTGCGCTCGACCTCTTACGGGACGTGGATAACCGGCTCGTGTGGGACCTCTATGCGGGTGCGGGAGAGGGGACCGCGATTCTTGCAACCAAGGGTGCTCGCGTGGAGAGTGTTGAGCGAAATCCCGCGCTATTCTCCTTGGCCCAGCGTAACGCGTTCCCCGGGGTGAGGAGGCTGCTCGGTACGGTGGAGGAGTCACTCAGCCAGCTCTCCCCACCGGAGAGGGTCGTCGTGAATCCACCCCGGACCGGGCTCGGCGCAGTCGTGACGGAGGCCCTCGGGGAGGCGGGTCCGGAGCGGATTGCCTATGTGTCGTGCGATCCGGCGACCTTGGCCCGTGACATCAAGCGTCTCGCCCCCTTGTATGACCTCGAGACGGTCCGGGCGTTTGACCTCTTCCCACAAACCGCCCACGTCGAAAGCGTCGCCCTCCTGGTCCGGCGATGAAGCTCTTCGTGACCATTGGTACGCGAACCCGGGAGGTCACCGTGGAGCCGGGTGGGGGAGGGGATCGCCTGGCAGTCGACGGGGTCTCGGTCGACACTGCCCTCACCTCGATTCCCGGAACCCCACTCTGGCGTCTCGAAGTGAATGGTCGTGTTCACCTCTTGGTGGCCAGCCATCTGGGACAGGGCAGCTGGGAGGTCGTCGATCGCGGGGAGCGTGTGGAAGTGGGCGTCCTGGACGAGCGTACCAGGCACATCCGTGCCCTGGTCGGCCAGGGGAGACGGCACCGTGGCGGTGGGGTGGTTCGGGCTCCGATGCCAGGATTGGTCGCGAAAGTCCTGGTCTCCGAGGGTGAACGGGTGGTGGCGGGGACCGGTCTCGTGGTTCTGGAAGCAATGAAGATGGAAAACCAGTTGGCTGCGCCCGGCGACGGGGTGGTGGGCCGGGTGGCGGTGACGCCAGGACAAACCGTCGAGAAGGGTCAGCTGCTGGTGGAACTGGAGGATGTGCCATAGGGGTCCCCCTAGCTTGACCCAAGTGCTTGTCGGGGATTATTTTGCAAAGCTTCGCCCTAACCGGGGCGACCGCCATCACCGGGAGTCACGGTGTTGGGAATCGTCTCGAAACAGTAAGCACGGATCTATTGATGAAGACCTATTCGGCCAAGCCTTCTGAGATTACCCACGATTGGCTCGTGGTGGATGCCGATGGCGTTCCCCTCGGTCGGCTGGCCAGCGCCGTCGCACAGCTGATTCGCGGGAAGCACAAGCCCACGTTCACTCCGCACATGGATGGTGGTGATTTCGTGATCGTGGTGAACGCAGCGAAGGTGAAGTTGACCGGCTCCAAGATCGACAAGAAGACGTACTTCAAGCATACCGGTTACATGGGGCACGAGAAGCACACTCCCCTGCGTGATGAGTTGGCCAAGCATCCCGACCGGGTGATCGAGCGCGCGGTGTTCGGCATGCTCCCCAAGAATTCGTTGGCCAAACAGAAGCTGCGGTTGAAACTCAAGGTGTATGGTGAGGCCACCCATCCGCATGCGGCCCAGCAACCCAAGCCCTATACGATCAAGGTGAGTTCATGAGTGACGCCGTCCCGGAATTTCGCTGGCAGGCGGTTGGCCGGCGCAAGACGAGTGTTGCCCGCGTGTACCTCACTCCCGGGACGGGTAAGTGGGATATCAACGGACGCACGCTCGGGGACTACTTCCCGCGCAGTTCGCTGGTGTCGCACATCCAGCAGCCCTTCACCACGACCGATACCCTGGGGGCGTTCGACGTGCGAGCGCACGTGGACGGCGGTGGGATGACCGGACAGGCCGGTGCGATGCGACTGGCGATCGCGCGGTCGCTGGTGAAGGCCGATGAAATGCATCGGGTCAAGTTGCGTAACGCAGGCTTCTTGACCAGGGACGCACGAGCGGTCGAGCGGAAGAAGCCAGGCCGCCCGGGCGCGCGGAAGCGTTTCCAGTTCTCCAAGCGGTAACCGGAGAACCCGCCGTGCCCCACGAGGGGCAGGCGATCACGCACACCGTCGGATTTCCACGAGGGTGCCCTCCTGATCGGGGAGGATCGAGTGGGAAGGTGATGACGGTGGACGACTAACCCAATGAGGAAGGACTCGCGGCACCGGATGACGACAGAACAGACCACACAGCCATCAATTCAGGACCTGCTCGAGGCGGGCGTCCACTTCGGACACCAGACCCGTCGATGGAACCCCAAGATGCGCCGCTTCATCTTCGCCGAGCGCTCGGGGATCTACATCATCGACCTCCAGAAGACCCTGAAACAACTGCAAAAGGCGCAGGAGCTTCTCCGCCCCATCATCATGCGGGGTGATGGTGTCCTGTTCGTGTGCACCAAGAAGCAACTGAAGCTCCTGGTAAGGAGCGAGGCGGCCGAGTGCGGAGCCTTCTACGTCACCGAGCGGTGGCTGGGAGGAACACTCACCAACTTCCAGACGATCAAGAAGCAGATCCGGCGGCTCAAGGAACTCGAGCAGGGCGCGCTCGACGGCGACTTTGCCAATTACACCAAGAAGGAACGCCTGATGTTCGAGCGCGAGCGGGACAAGCTCAACAGGAATCTCGAGGGCCTCAAGAACATGGGGCGCCTGCCGGGGGCACTCTTCGTGGTGGATTCACGGAAGGAACGGATTGCCATCGCCGAGGCCAACAAGCTGGGGATTCCGGTCGTGGCGATCGTCGATACCAATTCGGATCCGGAGTTGATCACACTCCCGATTCCTGGTAACGATGACGCCATCCGGTCCGTCGCGCTGATCACATCCGTGCTGAGCGACACGATCAAGGAAGCGCGGCTCCAGGCTCCAACCCGGGAAGCGGTGGACGACCTGGAGGCCGAGACCTACAGCACCGACGCGGGGACGGAAGGGGATGTCGACGCCGATCGCCGCCGCCGCCGGACCGTTCGTAAACGCCGTCCGAAGCCGGAGGCCATTGCGGCGCGTCTGAAGGACGTCCCCGATACGGTGGCCGAATCCGCACCTGCAACCTCGAGCGACGCCACCGCCTGACGGTGTATACCGATAGATGGCCGCCGCTCACCCGCCCGTGAGGCTGTGGGCGGCGGTCTTTGTATCATGACCAGATGTCGAACTACGATTGGGAGACCATGACGCAGACTAAGATCAGTGCCAAAGACGTTGCCGAACTGCGGGCTCGCACCTCGGCCGGGATGATGGACTGCAAGAAGGCGCTCGAAGAAGCGGGGGGCGACATGTCGCGCGCCGCCGAACTGTTGCGCTCCAAGGGAATCGCCAAGGCCGAAAAGCGGGCCGGGCGGTCGACCTCGCAGGGCCTGGTGGTCGGACGGCTCAATGCCGACGCGAGCCAGGGAGCCATCCTCGAGTTGACCTCGGAGACCGACTTTGTGGCCCGGACCGAGGAGTTTGGTGCGGTGGCCAACGCGCTGCTGGAGCAACTCTCGGATGCGGCGCCGATGTCGCTCGCGGAGTTTCTGGCCCAGCCGGCTGCCGGAGCCACGGGTGAGACGGTCGCTGATGTCGTGAAGCAGACGTCGGGGAAGACCGGGGAACTGGTGGCGATCAAGGACGCCGTCAAGTACGCACCCGGTGCGACCGGGACGGTCGGGTTGTACCTTCATCACAACCAGCAGGTTGGGGTGCTGATCGAACTGGTGTCGGGAACGGAAGAGGCGGCCAGAAGCGAGACGGTGGGTGCCCTCGCCCGGGAACTCGCTCTCCATGTCGCCTCCGCTAATCCGCTCGCCGTCCGGGCCGAGGACATTCCTGCGGAGGTGATCGAGCGGGAGCGCCGGATCGCGGAGGAACAAGCCGCGGAGAGCGGGAAGCCCGAGGCCGTTCGCGGTAAGATCGTGGAGGGGAAAGTGAAGAAGTTCATTGCCGAACAGGTGCTGGTCGACCAGGGTTGGGTGAAGGACGACAAGAAGCCCATTCACAGTCTGATTGCCGATGCGGCGAAGGCCGCGGGCACCACGGTGTCTGTCGTCCGTTTCGTGCGACGTCAGGTGGGCGAGAGCTGATGGCCCTCGCCTACCGGCGCATCCTCCTCAAGCTTTCCGGTGAGGCGCTGGCCGGGGAGCACGGTGTCGGGCTCGATTTCGCCGTTATCGACCGCCTCGCGGAGGAGATCTGTCGGGTCAGGGGGACCGGTGTGGAACTCGGACTCGTCGTCGGTGGGGGCAACATCATCCGGGGAACCACAGCGAGCAAAGAAGGTCTCGATCGGGTCACCGCCGATTACATGGGGATGCTCTCCACGGTCATCAATGCGTTGGCGCTCCAGAACATCCTCGAACACAAAGGACTCGATACGCGTGTGATGACGGCGGTCCGCATGGAATCCGTGGCGGAACCCTATATCCGACGTCGGGCCATCCGGCACTTCGACAAGGGGCGAGTGGTCATTTTCGCCTCGGGTACCGGCAACCCCTATTTTTCGACCGACAGCGCGGCGGTGCTCCGGGCCCTCGAAATCGAGGCGCAGGTCCTCCTCAAGGCGACCAACGTGGATGGGGTGTATACCGGGGATCCCAAGAAGGACCCTGCTGCCACCTTCCTTCCGGAACTCACGTTCCAGGAGGCGATCGTGAATGGCTACGCAGTGATGGACGCCAATGCGTTCGGACTCTGCCAGGCCAACGGACTCCCGATCGTCGTCTTCAACATCCAGCAGCCTGGTGCCATCCAGAAGATCCTGGAGGGTGAACGGGTTGGGACGATCGTACGATGACAGATATCGCCAGCGCACTCCGAACAGCCCGCGAGGACATGGGCAAGGCCGTGGACAACACCAAACGCGAGATGGCTACGATTCGAAGCGGGAAAGCGACGACCTCGTTGCTCGACCTGATTCGCGTCGACGCCTATGGCAGCAACATGGCGCTCAATCAAGTCGCGATGGTCTCTGCCCCCGAGCCGCGTCTCCTGACCGTCCAGCCCTTCGACAAGTCGCTCGCGCCCGCCATCGAAAAGGCCATCCGGGATGGCGACCTCGGTCTCAACCCGGCCTCCCAAGGAGGGCTGATTCGCGTGCCGTTGCCCGCGCTCACCGAGGAACGGCGGAGAGATCTGGTCCGGGTGGTCCACAAGCTCTGTGAGGAAGGACGAATCGCAGTGCGGCATCATCGCCATGAAGCCCTCCAGTCGATCAAGAAGCTGGAACACGTCTCGGAGGACGACAAGCGCCATGCCGAGAAGGATGTGCAGAAGCTGACCGATGAATTCACCGGGCTGATTGACGAACTCATGACGGCCAAAGAGGCCGAGATCATGGAAGTGTGAGTAGCTCGGGCGACGAACTCCTCACGGCCGTGCGGCTGCATGGCCGGGTGCCGGCTCACATTGCCGTCATCATGGACGGTAATGGCCGCTGGGCTCAAGCTCGCGATCTCCCACGACCGGCTGGACACCAGGCGGGGATGGCGGCGGTTCGCGAGATCGTCGAGGGTGGTCTGCATGCTGGTGTCGAGATTCTCACCCTCTTCGCCTTCAGTCAGGAGAACTGGCAACGACCCCCGGAAGAAATCGACGCGCTGATGTCGCTGCTCGAGGAGTACATCGCGCGCGAGTCGGATGAACTCAAGGCCCAGGCGGTGCGGGTACGCATTCTGGGTGAGATCGAGCGTCTCAGCCCGGCGGCCAGGACGGCCGTCGATCGCCTCATGGCGGAAACGGCCGAGGGAACGGCTCTGACCCTGAATCTCTGTATCTCGTACGGGGCGCGGTCGGAAATCACACGCGCGGCACGACTGGTGGCCGAGGAGGTGGCGGCGGGGCGCCGGCTCCCTGCGGAGGTGACCGAGGAGGTCCTCGCGGCCAATCTCTACACCGCCGGTTTGCCCGATCCCGATCTCCTGATCCGGACCTCGGGCGAACTCCGCCTGTCGAATTTCCTGCTCTGGCAATTGGCCTACGCCGAGTTCTACGTCACACCAGTCCTGTGGCCCGACTTCACCCGTGTGCATCTCTTCGAAGCCATCCGCGACTACCAGAACCGTGAGCGACGGTTCGGGCGCGTGCTGGTCTAGCGCGATCATGGCGAGCACAATGATCCAGCGGGTCGGTGTTGCGATCGTGGCCATCCCCCTGGCCGTCGCCGCGATGTGGTACGGTGGCCCGGTGCTCGCGGGCCTTTTGTTCCTCCTGGCCGGGCTCGGAGCGGGCGAGATCGTCCGTCTGGCCCGACAGGAAGGGATCGCTCCTTGGCGCTATGGAGCTGTGGGCTCGGCGGCGATCCTCCCAGTTCTCGCCTGGTCGGTTGCCACGGGGCGGTCGGATCTGGCCTCCTGGCCCTTTGCCGTGACCGCATGGTTCCTCGTCGTCATGCTCCATGCCCTGTGGCGTCGTGGTCCCACGAAGAAGCCACTGTCCTCCGCGGCGGTGACGGTGCTCGCCGCTCTCTATGCCGGTGGCCTCCTGTCGTTCGCGATGATCATTCGGCACGCCAGCGGGTATGAGGAGCAATCGATCCCGGGAATGCTGCTGCTCCTGCTCCCCATCGCCACAACCTGGGCCTGCGATACGGCCGCCATGGAGGTTGGCCGGCGACTCAAAGGACCCAAGCTCGCTCCAACCGTCAGCCCGGGGAAGACCTGGTCCGGTTCGGTGGCTGGTCTCCTGGCGGCCCTGATCGTGGCCCCCGCCTTTCAGGTGCTGGTCCTTGCCCGGTGGGATGTGCCAGTGACTCCGTTCCAGGCCCTGGTGTTTGGTGGCGTTGTTGGCATCTTTGGCCAACTCGGCGATCTCACCGAATCCCTCTTCAAGCGTGAGGCGGGTGTCAAGGATTCGGGCCATATCCTCCCTGGCCACGGCGGCATCCTCGATCGGCTCGATTCCCTCTACTTCGTCATCCCTCTCTCGGCCATTCTCTACCGCTACTTCGGCATACTCTGATGCGCGGTGTGGCGGTCCTGGGGTCCACCGGTTCGATCGGGGTGGCCACCCTCGAAGTCCTCAAACGGCAGTCCGACGAATTCCGGGTGGTCGCGCTGACCGCCGGGAGTAATGCCGATCTCCTCGAAGCGCAGCGGGCCGCCTGGAACCCTGAGTTCGTTGGACTCGTAGATGGCAAGGGCCCGGGTTGCTTGATCGACGCGGCAACCCACCCCGATGCCGACATCGTGGTCAATGCCATCGTGGGATTTGCCGGCCTCGATGCTACCCTGGCGGCATTGAGAGCCGGCAAACGGGTGGCGTTGGCCAACAAGGAGTCACTGGTCGTGGGAGGGGAACTTGTCCTCCATGCGGCGAGGGAGGGCGGTGGGGAACTGGTCCCCGTCGATTCCGAGCATAGCGCGGTGCTGCAATGCCTCGCCGGAAAGAGCGAGTCTCCTACTCGCCTCATTCTCACCGCCTCCGGGGGCCCGTTCCGGGAGTGGGAACCGGAGAGAGTGGCTCGGGCGACACGGGCCGAAGCCCTCCAGCATCCGACCTGGTCCATGGGGGACAAGATTACGGTCGATAGCGCCACGCTCGCCAACAAGGCCCTGGAAGTGATCGAAGCACATTTTCTGTTTGGGTTGGACTTCGATCAGGTCGAAGTGGTCGTCCACCCCCAGAGCATCGTCCATGCGCTGGTGGAGTTCGCGGATGGGAGTATCCTGGCACAACTTGGAGTGCCATCAATGGAGTTGCCGATTCTGTACGCGTTGACACATCCGCAGCGGCTGGCCGATCCGGGAATCAAGCGCCTCGACCCGATCGCGATCGGTGCCCTCACCTTCGAGCCGGTTCGCACCGACGTGTTCCGGGCCTTCGCCTGCGGCGTGGCCTCAGGGCGCCGGGGAGGGACCGGTCCTGCAGTCTTCAACGCTACCAACGAAGTGGCTGTCGGGGCGTTTCTCCAGGAGCGCATTCCATTTGCGCGCATTGCGGATACTCTGGAACAGGTCTGTGAGGAACACGTTCCGGTCGCGGCATCAACAATCGAAACCCTATATGAAGCGGATGCCTGGGCGCGGACCCGGGCCCTGGAGGTCTTGGCGTGAACGGTTTGCTCTTGACCATCGGATCCCTGATCGTCGTTCTGGGAGTCCTCGTTTTCATTCATGAACTCGGGCATTTCCTGGCCGCCAAATGGGCAGGTATTCGCGTGCTCCGCTTTTCGGTGGGAATGGGCAAGCCGATCAAGGCTCTGACCAGGGTTCGCGGAGGAACGGAATACACGATTTCCTGGCTGCCGCTGGGCGGGTACGTGAAGATGGCCAGCCGAGAGGAGATGGCCGGTGACGCCCTTGAGGGTGGGGCCGTGGACATCGCGGACGTACCGGAATCGGAGACCTTCGAGGCCCAGCCCGTGTGGAAGCGGATGGTGGTGATCCTCGCAGGTGTCACCTTGAACGTCCTCTTCGCATGGTTCGTCTTCTCCGGGGTCTACTTTGGGGCAGGACGGCCGACCCTTCCTACGACTACCATCGGATTCGTTTCGGATTCGGCTCTGCCGGCGGGAGCGGAGGCGCTTCGCTCCATCCCGTCCGGTACCCGGGTGCTCGCTGCCGGTGGGCGAGAGGTGGAATCGTGGGAGGACATTCTCGAGGGGATCCAGGACGCACCGGGTGACTCGGTGGTCCTCGTCTTCGAAGGTGGCGAGAGCATGGTGCTCCCGCTGCACCGCGACGCACTCAAGGAACGGGTCGAAGCCGCCACCGCGCTCCAGCCGTATTCGGACCCCATTATCGGAGCTCTCGTGGAGGGATCCCCCGCGGCCCGGGCGGGACTCGCTGAGGATGACACGGTGCTGAGTGTGAACGGCGCACCGGTCTCGCAGTGGCACGATATGGTGGGATACCTGGATACCCTACCAGGTGCCGAGGTCCGTTTGATGGTGGGGCGTGCGGGGGGACGACAGGAAGTGGTTCTCACGACGGCGTTGGACACGGTGGTGACCGCTTCAGGGGAATCGAAAACCGTTGGGCGTATCGGGGCATGGAACAAGACCCCACCCCTGGTCTTCGTCCCCCTGGGGTTTGCCGAGGCCGTAGCGGCGGGTGGTCGGACCACGCTCGGCACGACCACGCTGATCGTAAGACTGGTTCGTGGAATGGTGACGGGAAGGGTCTCGGCACGGGAAGTCGGTGGTCCGATCATGATTGCCCAGTCGGCCGCGGCCTCGGTCCGGAGGGGGTGGATCGACTTTCTGATGTTCATGGCGCTGATTTCGGTGAACCTGGCCGTGGTGAACCTTCTCCCGGTACCGGTCCTCGATGGGGGCCAGTTCCTCTTCCTGGTGGGTGAGGCCATTCTGCGAAAGCCACTTCCCATGCGGCTTCGCCAAGGTCTGACGGCATTCGGCCTGCTTCTGGTGGGCCTGTTGATGGTCTTGGCCATCTCGAACGACCTCTTCAGGATCTTCCAGACGTGACGCTCTTGCTGCGGAATGATTGGCACGCTATATTTCCATGTTGCAATGGTTTACAGAGAAATGAATCGCGGAAATGGCCGCGGAGACGGAAGGAATGAATGAGTTTTGACAAAGCGACGGTCCTGGCGGAGCACGCGACCCACGCCACCGACACGGGATCGACCACGGTACAGATTGCGGTCCTGACGGAGCGCATCAAGTCCCTCACCGACCATTTCCAGACCCATCCGAAGGACCATCACAGCCGGCGCGGCCTGCTGAAGATGGTTGGCCAGCGCCGTCGTCTGCTGACGTACCTCCGGCGCACCGATCTCGAGACCTACCGTTCACTCATCGCACAACTCGGACTCCGGCACTAGGTCGGAGATCCAAAAGTGAGGGGCGTCCCCCGCGACATGGGCGGGACGTCCTGTATTCATCACGCATATCAACAAGAGGTTACAAGTCGTGGAACGTATTGAAACAGAATTTGCTGGCCGCCCCCTGATCATCGAGACGGGTCGGATGGCCAAGCAGGCCGCTGGCTCCGTCATGATGCAGTTCGGCAACACCATGGTCCTGTCGGCCATCACCGTGTCACCCACCGCATCGAGCCTTCCGTTCTTCCCCCTGACAGTGGAGTACAAGGAGAAGACCTACGCGGCCGGGAAGATCCCCGGCGGGTTCATCAAGCGGGAGGGCCGACCCAGTGAGAAGGAGATCCTGGCTTGTCGGCTGATCGATCGCTCGATCCGACCGCTCTTTCCAGAGGGATTCCAGAACGAAGTACAGGTCTTCGTCACC
>QKDC01000141.1 GCA_003246755.1 Gemmatimonadota bacterium
AAACGGCTCGCCCGTGATCGATGATGGCGTGTTGCGCGACGACGTGCGATCGGGTCGCCTGTTGCGTCGCTAGGACAAGAGGAGCATTGGGTCGTCCACGCGGCCCCGCGCCACACCATACGTCACTCACCAGCGCGTTGGCCTGGAGGCTCTCTACTTCATTCGCTGATTCCGGATGTTTTACCGCAGAGACCAGGGAGCATGCCCCATCCGTCGAGTGTCGAAGCGTACGCGGTTGAGGGCAAAGCCCTGTTGCCTCGGGGCTGGCTTAGCGGAGGGACTCCGATGTGGTGGGTCGGGCCGAGTGGTTCGGTCCGGGCCGCCTTGCCCGCTGGGAGTGCTCGACGGCCGATCTGAATGCCTTCGAGAGAAGTGGACAGTGCGCCGCCGTGCACTCCGCGTCCGGCGGCTCCTCCCGTCCCACTCGGCCCTCCCCTGCCCACTCGGAGGCGAAAGGCGTCGCGACGTCGACCTGCGTTATTCGATGTCCTCATTCGATAGGGATTCAAGCTTCGTCACAAGAGCCCGTCGGACACCGCTGGCGGACCCCACGAAGGGCGTATCCCGACCGATCGCCGAGGATCGGGGGTGGTTGGCCCGCCGTCCCCTCGGCCCCGACGAGCCCCGTCGCCTTCAACCAGGCCAATCGCATTTCCGCATTGCGTCCGTCAACACCCGCCAGTCGGTACTTCGTCATGGCGATGTCGTCATTCGAGGGATGGGTAGCCCAATTGGGGTGAATGTGGGAGGGATCTTCACTGCCGACCGGTTGTTCCGTCAGGTTGCGGGTGACAGTTCCCTTGCAGGGACCCGCGACATTGGAAGTCGCCCCGCTGTGGTGCAAAGATCCACCGGTGGCGCTCCAGTTTCGTCTACATGGGCACAAGAATCAACCGAATCAAATTACTCATCCCCCTGATGATCATGACTTGCAGGGAGCTCACACGGTGCCGGAGTCTGAGTGAACTTGCAGCAAATCCTGTCCCCAGTTTTTGATCACCCGATTCTCATGATGCACAGGACGCCGTGCACTCAGCGCCCACGGAGGTCGAGCGATATGTGTACCCAGTTCGGAAGGAAGAGGCCAATGACGGAGCCGACGACAAGGCCAATCCCTCCCCCGAATGCAGCACCAATCACGAAACCGCAATAGTCTGGCGCGCCGCCCTCGCATGCAGAGTTCGTGGGACCGAAGGCAAGGGCCCCAGCTGCAGCCCCAGCGAGAAACCCCCATGCCCCTAGGGTGCGGCTACGTTTCCCACCACCCCACGTTGCCCCCGTGAGCGCCCCAACCAACGCGATCCCCGCGAGGTCCGAACTGCCGGCGGCATCTGCAAACGATGCAACGACGGCCGGTGCCACCAAAGCCCCAATGCCAGCGCCGATCAGCGCGCCGCGGCCATTTCGCCTTCTCATCTCTAACGTCACGATGTCCGAGAGATCGAACACTACTCGTGTACCGTCCCGATCGAGCATGACTGTATCGCGGCCGAGCGAGATCAGACGACCCGTTTGCCAGATGCCCGGAGAGCCTGCCAACTCGTAGCGGACGCGTGCACCCTGAACCAACTGGCTGGCGCGTGCCGCGGCTGACCTGTACACACCAAGTGAGAGAGATGCGGTGAAGAGCATGGCGACCAGATGTGGGCCCACGAAGTGGCCTCCGTGTATGGTGTATACACTATACCATATAGCGTATACACCATACACGCAAGGTCTAGCAGGATGCGACTCCAGTTTTGTGAAATGGACTGGTGCCTTGATTTCCATACCGGACGTCGAGGCGGTCGCCGGGTGCGGGGAGCACGGGGTTCGACGTGGCAAATCCAGACTCGCCATCCGGTTGAAAGCGGACGGTAATCTGGGCGTTACGGAACAGGAGTCGATAGGACCTTCGCGTGTTAATCGACAGGCGCCCCATACGCTGCGGAGCGGCGTTTTCCCACTCTATCCAGACCGCTACGCCTGTCAGGCTGTTGTTTTCCACGTCTACCACGATGCAGTCGGCCGGGCCTTCGGCGACTGATGGGGTGGCGGGTTCCGGTTCGTTCGCAGGGGTGGATGATGCACACCCGCACAGGACAACCGATGTAGCGAGGAACAAATTCACCAAGGACGCCGAACGGGACGAGCGGGGCGGGCGAGAGCCGCATGCGAGTGGTTCAGGCCGGTACCATCTCATGGTAGCACCCTCACGTTTGATGGTTGGACACCTGCAGCATGGCGGGACACACGAACGACCTCGACGATGCTAGCACTTTCGGAACTGTCTCAGCAAGCGTCTGGAGCTAATAATCGCAGGGTGGCTTCAGAGCTGCTTGCTAAGGGAGTGGTTTGACGGCATGTTCCTTCGCGAACCCCACAGAGGCACACTCGTGTCCCGTCGTCTCGCCTTGCTGTGTCTCACCCTCGCGTTGGGTTGCCGGCAGTCGAAGCCGCCCAACATCATTCTCGTATTTGCGGACGACCACGCGGTCCAAGCCATCGGAGCGTATGGTTCGCGGATCAATA
>QKDC01000175.1 GCA_003246755.1 Gemmatimonadota bacterium
TGACACCTACCCCGTTTTGGCCGAGTTCCTCCGAGACCGTGGCGTCGCGACTGGCGGTTTTGTTGCCAATCGGTACTACGCGAACCGGGGTACGGGTCTGGGACGTGGGTTTGCCGACTACTATGACTATCCGTTGTCTCTTGCTGAGGCCGCGCGAAGCACTTGGGTTGCAACCAAAACGGTGGGCCCAATCTGGACGTGGCTGACAGGCCGGGTGATGACCACTCGGAAGGAGGCACCGACCGTCAACGCTGAGTTCTTGGGGTGGCTGGAGGGGGTAGGGCAGAGGCCGTTCTTTGCTTTTCTGAACTACTTCGATGCACACGACCCATACCTACTGTTCGAAGACACTGAGGCCGTGCTCAACCAGGGCGACCCACCAGAGACGGTGGTTCAGGAAGACGGCACATTGGAGCCACGCGAGAGGGAACTCGTTGAGGCCATGGACCGGTATGATACCGGCGTCGCCTTTATCGACCTCCATATCGGACGACTGCTTGACAGTCTCGAGGTCCTTGGGATTCTAGAGAACACCATAGTTGTCATCACGTCTGATCACGGTGAGCACTTTGGAGAGCGGGGAGTCGTCCAGCATTCCCGGAGTCTCTACAGCCAACTGATCCGAGTGCCGTTGATCTTCATCTACCCACCGTCGGTCCCCTCCATTCGAGTGAAAGAAGCGGTCTCGCTCAACGAGGTTGCGGCAACGATCATGGATCTGGTGGGTCTCGAAGACTCTCCGTTCCCCGGAGAGTCTCTTGCGAGGTTCTGGGGCCCTGGTGGGGACCACGTGCAACGTCTTAGCCCGGCTCGCTCCGTGGCGTACCCCAATCCTTCTTGGGATGACCTCTCAGGTCCCATCCGTCATGGAAGCATGCGGTCAGTGGTGTTCGATCGCCTCCACTACATCAAGACCGGAGACGGAACCGAGGAGCTGTTCGATCTCTTTGACGACCCGAGAGAGTTACACGACCTGTCCAGTGTGCCCGAGTGGGCAGAGGACATGGCCCGTCTGCGCTCCATGCTCGAGCCGCCTCCTCGGTAACCGATCTCGATACCTGAACGTCGATCGGGCGACCAACCTCGAACCGATATCCCAGCGACACCGTCACGGAGGACGACATGCAACGACGTGATGCAGTGAAGGCCATGGCCGCCGCGGTGGTCATTCCCCCCGCGTTCCGCTGGCAGGACCCCGCTTGGACCCAATGGCGTGTGAACGGAGAGCGCGTCAACCGCTTCATGAGCGAAATGGCGCCCATCGGTCGCTCCCCTGAAGGCCAGGTTCGCACCGGGTTCAGCGATGCGGTGATCGATGCCCGGCGCTACGCCACGGGTCTCATGCGCGGTGCCGGACTCGAGGTCGAGATCGACCCTGCGGGCAACATCATCGGGCGACGTGCGGGGTCGAGTGCCGACGCCAAGCCCATCCTCTTCGGCTCGCACGTCGACTCGGTCTTCAATGGCGGCAACTACGACGGGGCCACGGGGACCATGTGCGCCCTCGAAGTCGCCCACTCCCTCAACGATCAACGTTACCGGAACCGGCACCCTCTCTGGGTCACCATCTGGTGCGATGAAGAGCGTGGACTGACCGGAAGTCGTGGCTTCATTGGCCACATCACCACGGAGGATCTCGCACATCCTGATGCGGACGGAAGAACCCTCGCCGAGAACATCCGTCGGATCGGTGGCGACCCGGCCCGGGTGACCGCCTACCGCCACGAACCTGGAAGCATCGCGTGCTACCTCGAACTGCACATCGAGCAAGGAGGCATCCTCGACCGGACGGGGATCCAAATCGGTGTCGTGGAGGGGATCGTCGGGATCATGTCGTGGGATGTCACCATTACGGGTTTTGCGAACCATTCCGGCACGACTCCGATGGACGAGCGGCGCAACGCACTCCTCGCCGCCAGTGAACTCGCGCTGGCCGTCGATCGCATCGTCCGTGCGAGGCCCGGTCGGCAGGTTGGGACCGTCGGGCGTTTCACGGTCAAACCAAGCGTCCAGAACATCGTCCCCGGCGAGGTGAGCCACAGTATCGAGCTGCGGGACCTCTCCATGGAAAAACTCGAGAGCCTCTGGGAGGAAATTCGCGCCGAGGGCGATCGCATCATGGAACGACGCGAAACCACATGGATCCACGAGCAACGACCCACCAACATTTCCGCGATTTCCACACCCGCCATCCGCGATGTGATCGCAGAATCGGCAGGCTCCCTCGGCCTCTCCACGCAGGTGATGCCCAGTGGAGCGGGACATGACGCGCAAGACCTGGCCAGGATCGGACCCATGGGGATGATTTTCGTGCCCTCGGTGGGGGGGATCAGTCACTCTCCCAAGGAGTTCACCAGGCCTGAGGACATCACCAACGGCGCGAATGTGCTACTGCAGACCGTGTTACGCCTCGATCAACGGCTCCCGTGAACCAGCCAGGGGACTCCGCTGCCACCCTAGGACGGAAGCCGCTCCGGGACTACAATCCGGCATGACTCACGGTGCCATGAAGGACCTGGAACGCCTCCGGTATGCCACGATGCCTACCAAGGAGAATGCGTTCTCCGGTACGGCCCGGGGGATGCAAGGCTCGGAGGTTCTCCGCATCGCCGCCGAGGTCCGAAAGCTCCTCTCTGAAGGCCGACCACTCTGCAACCTGACAGTCGGCGATTTCGATCCGAGACAATTCCCGGTACCGGACGCCCTCCGCGAACAGGCCATCGCGGCCTTCGAGCGTGGAGAGACGAACTACCCTCCCTCGGAGGGGCTGCCAGCTCTGCGTGAGGCGATCGTTGCCTACGTGGCCCGCGAGCAAGGGACCGCGTATCCGATCGAGTCGGTTCTCGTGGCGTCCGGAGTCCGCCCCCTGATGTATGCCGCATGTCGTGCACTCCTCGATCCCGGCGATGAATTGGTGTTCGGGGTGCCATCATGGAACATGAATCACTATGCCTGGCTGACGCAGGCCCGCGCGGTTCCGCTCATGACCGTCGCGGAGCACGCCTTTCACCCGACCCTCGATCTCATTCGTCCTCACCTGAACTCGGCCACCGTCGTTCATCTCTGCTCACCCGCGAATCCGACCGGGACGATGATGTCGGTCGAAGAACTGGAGCGGATTACAACCGCGATCGTCGAAGAAAACCAACGACGCATTGGGGAGGGCCGGCGGGCGCTGTTCCTGTTGTACGATCAGGTCTACGGTGGGTTGGTTCATGGAGCGGCGGGCCACGCGAATCCGGTGGGTCTTGTCCCCGAAGTTGCCCCATGGACGGTCTGCCTCGATGGGATCTCGAAGATGTTCGCCGCGACCGGCCTTCGGGTGGGATGGTCGTTGGCGGCTCCCGCCGTCAGTGTCGTGATGCGTGATCTGCTCGCGCACGTGGGCGCCTGGGCCCCCCGACCGGAACAGGTCGCGACCTCGAAGTTGTTGGGTGACGAGCCGGCGGTCGAGGCATTCAGGGTTGTCATGAATGCGGGGATCAAGAGCCGTCTGGACACCCTCTGCGAGGGCTTCACGGCGCTCCGCAGCGCGGGATATCCGGTCGACTGGGTTCGGCCCGAAGGCGCCATCTATCTCTCCATCCGTCTCGATCTCGTCGGACGCACCGTCGACGGGAGGCAGATCACCTCCAACGAAGATGTCCGGTACCTCCTGCTCGAACAGGCAGGCTTTGCGGTCGTGCCTTTTCAGGCCTTCGGTCTCGAAGGCGAGACCGGGTGGTTTCGAGCCTCGGTCGGCGCCGTCTCCCTCGGCGATATCGGTGATGCCTTCCCTCGGATCCAGGCACTCCTGGATCGCTGCCAGCCGTCGGAGACAAACTGATGCGCGTACTGGTCACTGGTGGAGCGGGCTACGTCGGCAGCCACACGAGCCTAGTACTTCTGGAAGCGGGACACGATGTCGTCATGGTCGACAACCTTTCCAACAGCTCGCGTTCAGCGGTCGAACGTGTCGAGGAGCTCGCGGGGAAGTCGGTGGAGTTTCACCAGGTCGACATTCTGGATCGCGACGGGCTCGATCGGATCTTTGACGAGGCTCCGATCGAAGCCGTTCTGCACTTCGCCGGCCTCAAGGCGGTCGGGGAGTCGGTGGAGCAGCCGCTTCGGTACTTCCACAACAATGTCGGCGGTACGGTCGTGCTCTGTGAGGCGATGCGGAGTGCGGGAGTGCGTACGCTGGTCTTCAGCTCGTCGTGCACCGTGTACGGCGACCCCCATACCGTTCCGATCACCGAGGAGTTTCCGCTCTCCGCGGCCAACCCCTACGGCCGGTCGAAGTTGATGATCGAAGAAATCCTCCGTGACCTCAGGATCTCCGACCCCGAGTGGCGGATAGCGATTCTGCGATACTTCAATCCCGTCGGTGCGCACGAGAGTGGACGGATCGGTGAGTCACCCAATGGCATTCCCAACAACCTGCTTCCCTACATTGGCCAGGTCGCCGTCGGCAGGCTCCCCGAACTTCAGGTCTACGGCGGGGACTACCCGACGCCGGACGGCACGGGGGTTCGGGACTACGTCCATGTGATGGATCTGGCGGTGGGTCACGTCAAAGCACTCGACCGCCTCGCGGAGGGGCCGGGCGTGGTGACCTACAACCTCGGCACCGGACAAGGACACACCGTCCTCGAGATGGTGAAGGCCTTCGAACGGGTCTCGGGTCGACCGGTTCCCTATCGTATCGTCGATCGGCGCCCCGGCGACATCGCCACCGCCTGGGCCGATCCCTCGCTCGCCGCGCGGGAACTCCGGTGGACGGCCGAGCGGGATCTCGACCAAATGTGCCGGGATGCCTGGCGCTGGCAGGAGGCCAATCCCCAAGGGTTCGCGGACTGAGTCGTCGCCCTGAACCTCGCGGTCAGGTGCCGCGAGTTGCTGGGTAGCCGAAGCGAGAATAAATAATAATGTGGTATTCCACAAAATATTTATTACTTTCGTTCCATGCCTCCGAATCGCCCATCGGCGGGCCGCCCGAAGGGACGACTCCCACCCGCTCGCAAGCTCATCACGCGTCGCGTTCGTTCACTGGTCAACGAGGCACATCTCGGCAACCTGAGTGAGGCCGCGCGCCACACCGGTTTGCCCTACGGCACGGTACGCGACCTCTTCCTCGGCCGAACCACCACGCCAGGTCTCGACACCCTGGTGGTCCTGGCACGAGCGTACGATCTCACCCCCAACTGGTTCATCGATCAAACCTCGAACGAGCGCCCGGGGATGGCACTCGAAACCTCGTTGCCACCGGATCCCGAGTACCGTCGAGGAAGCGAAGGACGCCGCTTCACCATTCCACTCGCGGCCTGGCCACTCGCCCGACTCATCCTCCTCTTCGAAGACTATCTGCCGACGCTTCCCGCTTCTCCCGATCGCCCGTTGATTGGTGCGCAGAACGACCGCGCACGCATCCGGCAGACCCTCGTGGTCTTCTTGTTGAGACCGCTCATGGATGGGCAGCGATTTGGGTACACACGGGTGCTGGGGGCCGACCCACCGTTTCGTGGAACGGAGCGAGCCGACGAGGCTCAACGAGCCGCGTGGGTTGCGACTCTGCGGGCGCTCGGGAGTTTCTGGGAGCGTGCCTTGAGCGACTTGATTGGCGCTGCCGAAGCGGTCAGGTGAAGGGGGCTATTCCTCGCCCGGCATCGGTTGTGAAACCAGGATGGCAGTCACCAAGAGCACCACCACGGCAAACCCCAACTCGAGCATGCTCGACTTGGCGATGCGATTCGCGCCCTCGGGACGGCCGAGTGTTGGCTTGACCACCTTCCAGTTGTGCCGGCCGAGGGCGGCGACACCGCCCAACACGAGGAGCTTGAGTGTGAGGGTCCTGCCGTACCTGCTCCCCCACAGGGCGGTGACCGACCAGTCGAGATAGCGCAGAGCGAGGATGCTTCCGGCGACAACGACGATTGTGGCGCCTCCCAGAGCGATCGGATGGAAGGCGTTCACGAGCCGGCTCACCGTCGTGCCCCTGTGCTCGGGGTCGAGGCCACTCAAGGCGGGCAAACCGACCACGACCAGCGTGGCCAAGGTGCCCAGCCAGACACCGGCACCGAGGACGTGGAGGACATCGAGTGGGTAGCCCCACGCCCCTGCCTGCTCGGCGCCAGTGGCGTGCCCGGTGAGAGGTGCCGCCAGGGCCACCGCGCTGGCCCCCGCGACGGCGAGCACCCACCCCACCGCCGGGCGGAGCAACACGACCCCGAAGCCCAGGGTGGCGAGGAGACCTCCGACGATCTGGGCGGTCCACCCTTCCCCCCAACTCGTGCTGCGAACGATCGTGCTCAGCAACTCCCAGGTGACCGGCTCCCCGGGATCGACGAAAGACCCAGCCTGTGCCACGACCTTGGCGAGGAGTCCCGCCACCAAGCTCGCGGATGCCAGGAGCCCGAGCCAGGCCGTCCGGCGGTCCGATGCGTTGGCGACCTCGGGGGCGGCGTGGTGGAAGACACGTTGCAGACCGACCCTGAAGCCGCAGGCCCCCAACACGAGAAGGGTCGCCATGAAGGCGACCCACCGCGAGACTATGCCGAGGACCTCGATGGCTCCCGCTCCCCTCGGTCTAGGGCTTCAAAGTGAAGGAGTACTTCCCACGGATCACGTGGCCGTCTTTCCCTGACGTCTTCCATTCCACCGTGAATGTTCCGGGGCTCACGGATCCCGTGACTGGTGCAGACACCGACTTGGGGTCCTCGGCTTTCCGAAGTTTGCCCAATGCCACCTTCGCATCGTCGGCACCCTTCAACGTGATGCTGGAGAGCACCAGTTCGGGTTCCTCGGCAAACCAGAGCTGAATCGTCTTAGGCGCCTGGGTGATGACCTCGTCCTTTTCTGGCAGGCTCTTGGTGAGTCGATTGTGGAAGATCCATCCCGATGTCGTCAGGACCAGAACCAGAAGCACCAAGATGTTTCTGAGCCTGTGCGAGCCGAAAGCCTTCACCGTCGTGTTCCTCACCTTCACTGTCATGTCCCTCCCGTTGCGAGTGCGACCTGCCGGTCGGCGCTGCCGTAATGTAATCCTACTCTGGCCAGCCGTTGACCAGGATCGGGATGTCATTGGCCCAGTCCGGCTGTCGGATTCCGAAGGGATAGATGACATGCGCGAGGTTGTCGGTGGTATAGGCGATGACCTGGGCGGCGTGAGAGACAGTATAGGCAGATGGGTCGGACACCTCAGCGGAGTCTCTCATCGCCGGGAGCACACCTGCGGCGCGCTGGGCTCGGACGATCTCCTCCAGTGAACCGGTGAGACCAATGAATTCTGGATGAAACCCACCCAGCCATTCCCGGAGTCTCTCGATCGTGTCGCGCTCAGGATCGGTCGTGACGAACACGACCTTGACCTTGGACGTCACCTCCGATGGTAGTCCCTTCAGCACCTTACTGATGTTCGACATGTGCACTGGGCAGACATCGGGGCAGTGCGTGTAGCCGAAGAAGAGCAGCGTCAGAAAGCCCTCTGTGTCCGCCCGCAGGTCGAAAGACGTCCCATCCAGAGCGGTGAGCGTGAAGTCGGGTTTTGGTGCGGGCACGCCGACCAGCACGCCATGGATTTGCCCTGTCGCCGCCGTTACAGCAGGCGTGGGGTGCTCCGCGACAGGTGTCTCGTCGACATGATCCTGCTGGGTACAGCCTATGAGCAGCAACAACGGCAGAAACTTCTTCATGAGAATCGTTCTTTCGTCTGAGCGGCAGGAAAGTGGTTCTCCCGTCGCGGGCAATCAAGCCCTGTCTGGCAATGATTCGCGGCTCACGATACCATTCTGCATGCGAAATCTCATCACCTTACTCGTGCTGTCGGCCGCCCTGACCGGGCTGCCGCTTTCCGGTCAGGCCGCAGCCCAGGATCGGGTCGCCCCACCACGTCTCGTGGTCTTCATCGCGGTTGACCAAATGCGTCCCGACTATTTCACCCGATATGCCGACCAGTTCACCGGTGGACTGAAGCGGTTCTATCACGAGAGTGCGTTCTACACACGCGGGGAACAAGACCACGCACTGACGGAAACAGCTCCCGGCCATGCCACGATGTTGACCGGAAGGTCGCCGGCCAGCGTCGGGATCGTGTCGAACACTCTCGGCGTGCCGGATCCGGAATCTCCGATCGTCGCCTTGGACGGTCCGGGAGCTTCTCCTCGTCGATTCCGTGGCACAACCCTGTACGACTGGATGAAGAAGGCAGATGGCGGCGTGAGGGTTCTTTCTGTCTCCCGAAAGGACCGTGGTGCGATCCTCCCGATCGGTCGGGCCAAGGTGCCGGTGTACTGGTACATCAGTGGCTTCTTCACGACGAGCACCTGGTATGCCGACGCCATTCCCGACTGGTTACGGCGATGGAACCGGAGGGGAGGAGCGTATCAACTCGCCGGAATGACATGGGATCTCCTTCTCCCGGAAGACCAGTACGACGAACCCGACGATCAGCCCTGGGAGTACGGCGGTCGGGCAACGACGTTCCCCCATCGGCTCTCCAGCGACAGTCTTCGCGTGGTCAACGAGCTCATCTCCACCCCGTGGACCGACTCGTTGACCCTCGACGTAGCGCTCGAGGGCGTCCACGCCTTGGAGCTTGGGCGAAGGAACCGCCCGGACCTGCTTTCGATCTCCCTGTCGTCGACCGACGCGGTCGGACATGGGTGGGGCCCCGACTCACGCGAAATCCACGATCAACTCCTCCGGCTCGATCATTGGTTGGGCTGGTTCATGGATTCGCTGGCCACGATGGTTCCCCGCGATCGCACCCTCTACGTGCTGACCTCCGATCACGGCGTTCAGTCGTTTCCCGAGCAACGCGATGCCGCAGGCAAGATGGGTGGACGGGTCGTCCTGGGCGGCATCATGCTCGGCGTCAACGACATCCTCGAAACGAAATACAGCAGGTCATTTGGGCTGAGCTTCGACAATGGCTTGCTCTACGGCGATGTCTCGGCGCTGCGGAGGGCCGGGGTAGACGTTGACAGCCTCGCTTCCTCCCTGGCCTCGCTGGTGGCGAATCAAACGGGGGTCACTGGGGTCTTCACGCCAACGTCGCTGGCGGAAGCAACGGAAGACAATCGAGCCGCCGCCATGTGGCGCCGCTCGATTCCTTCCGATTTCGAGTGGCTCGTTGCGGCGAATCTCGCCCCAGGGTACCTCTGGAGCTACAGCAGTTTCACCACGACGCATGGCACGACAAACAGCGCCGATGTTCTCGTTCCGATTGCGTTCATGGGGAAGGGTATTGCGCCCGGCCGGTACACGCGCGCCCGTACGGTGGATATCGCCCCGACCATTGCGGCCTACCTTGGGATCAAACCACTGGAGGCGGTTGAAGGTGAGGTCTTGAAAGAAATCGTGCCCTAGGGGAGGCGTGGAAAGGCGAGCGGCTGGATTTGGTCACCGCTGTCCCCCCGGGGGGACAGGGCGACGGCTGCGGATCGCGAACCACATACCGTAAACCTCTCCATGACAACAAGATAGTATCGGTGCGCATTGTGGGTCTGACTATTGCCTAGTTGGGCGTGTACCACCGCCAGGGGGAAGAAATGAGGTTCAAGGTTGCAGGACTCGTGATGGTCATCGCCGCATTCGCGGCGCAAGATGCGGTTGCCCAGCGTCGCGGGCTCGTCGATATCTCACCGGATCACTACCGTCACGGCTTCTGGCTGAGCGGTGGTCTCGGATGGGGTCAGGAGGCCTACAAGTATGGCAGCGATCCGTATTCGGAAGGACTGGGCAAGCCGACGTTCTCTCTTGCGATTGGAGGCACTCCCGATGCACATGTCCGGTTGGGTGGGGAAGCCACGGTCTGGGTGAACGAATTTCAGGACTTCGATACCGGCGAGAACATCACTGAGACATTGTCGAGTGTGATGCTCACCGCACGCGTCTTTCCGGTTCGCACGAGCGGCTTCTATCTCAAGGGTGGGGCCGGTCTCGGCGTGACGACCGCCGACGTCGAGTTCGGGTTGGGGAGTTCGGAGACCGGGTTCGGGACTGTCCTGGGGGCAGGGTATGAGTTGAAGCTTGGAAGGACGCTCTTCATTGCACCCGAGATGACCTGGCACCGTTCCACGTTCGAGAAGCGAGGCGACGACACGCTCCACGAACGGCTGGTCAATTTCAGCGTCGGAATCACGTGGCAGCCGGGCCGGTAAGCGAAGTCCTGCTGGCCTGATGAGCGAAGGGGTCGAGCGAGAACCAGTGTCTCGCTCGACCCCTTCGCTCATCCGCCCTGCTGTGCTTACGGTTCCAGTTCTCCGGTCGGCAGCCCACCATTCCCCTTCACCTTGGCCACCCGAACCTTCTGCTTGAACGTCTTGCCGGCCACCGTGAGGGTCACCAGGTAGTCGCCGGGGTCCACCAGCGTCTGGCCACCACCAAAACCACCACTCCCGCGAGGCAGGATATCTCGCAGTGCCCGGAACCCGCCGAGACCCTGGGCGATCTTCCCCATCGGGCTATCGCCGAATCCCCCACCACCGCCACCGCCCTGGCCCACCGGCCCACCCTCACCGGGTCGCTCGCGGAACGCCGGGACACCAGGGGTCTGGATACCGCCACCTCCACCGCCGCCACCCCCGCCGAACCCTCGGAAGGTCCCCTTGATCAAGTCGGTCGCCACCGAGTCGAGAGGCTGACGCTCCTCACCGGCCTCGACCAGCGAGTCAACGACCCGGTTGATGCGTTCGGCGATCCGTGCGCTATCCTCGGGCGAACGTGGCACCGCACGAGGTGTCGCCTGGAAATTCCAATTCACGCGATGCAGTCCCGAGCGACCAAATCCACTCAGGGAGCGCACCGTGTCACCCATCACATCGGTAATCGTGATCTGCGCTCGGCCACGCGCGGCTTCGGGGCCGACGTAGTAGATGATCTCGGCGCCGTGAGGCACGGAGTTGCTTTGGAAGAACATGTGTCCCAACTCCGCGCCACCGCCCATGTGCCCATCGGGCCTGTCGACGAGTTGATACGCCGTCTTCGGGGTGAATAGATGCGCGTCCGCGACGAGGATATCGTCGGTCAGTTCCTCGAGCGGCGAAATGTCCACCGCCCAGATCGAGCGACCGTGTGTCCCCGCGACCAACTCCTGATCCCGCGGATGGATCTGCAGATCATGGACTGGTACCGTCGGCAGTCCCGCCATGAAGCGCTGCCATGAAGCCCCCCGATTGGCCGAGACATAGGCGCCCACATCGGTGCCGACGAAGAGGAGATTCGGGTTCCGCGGGTCTTCCCGCACGACATGCACGAAATCCGGGCCGCCCGTTGGGAGGTTGTTGCTGATCGACTTCCAGGTCTCGCCGAAGTCGTTGGACACATATACGTAGGGTGTGAAGTCACCGCTGCGGTGTCCGTCGAAGGTGACGTAGACCCGAGCGGAGTCGTGAGACGACGGTTCGATCCGGCTCACGTAGGTCATGGGCGGGACACCGGGGAACCGCCCCGTCAGGTCCTTCCACGAGCCACCGTCATTTCGCGTGATCCACACCTTGCCGTCATCGGTCCCGGCATACAGCAAGCCCGGACGCACCCTGGATTCGTTGAGTGAGACGATGGTGGCGTACTCCTCGGCCCCGGTGGCGTCAATCGTGATGCCACCGGTCGTGCGTGTGCTCACCCGGATCTTCATGGTATCGGCCATGGTGAGGTCGGGTGAGATCGGATACATCTCGTCCCCACGCTTGGTGGACTTGAGCACGCGATTCGCCCCGATGTACATGACCTGTGGGTTGTGCGGTGAGAGGAAGAAGGGTGTGTTCCAGTTCCAGCGGAGCTCGAGGTCGGCGGAGTCCCGGCTCGCGCGTTGCTGCAGTTGGGTGACCAACCGCCGGGTGGCGGCTGACATCGGTCTCGTCGTATCGCCACGGACCTTCTTGATCGAGTCGGTCCATGTCGCGTAGACGTCTCGCCACGATGGCTTTGAGAGGCCTTGGCGATTGTCGGTTCGGTAGTCGTACCGGCCGATGTTGCCGCCCTGCGACTCGCTGTAGATGATGTTCGGATCGGTGGGATCGGACTGCGTGACGAACCCATCGCCCCCACTCACGTTGTACCAACTCTCATTCATGATCGGGCCGTTCCGGCGCCGGCTGGGCCCACACCACGAGCCGTTGTCCTGCAGGCCCCCACAGACGTTGAACGGGATCGCATTGTCGAGCGAGATGTTGTAGAACTGGCCGATGGCGAAGATGTTGGGATAGATCCAGTTCCCGCCCTGGTCCCAACTGATCGCGATACCGCCGTCATTCCCGACCACGATGAAATTCGGGTCGTTCGGATCGATCCACATCGCGTGGGTATCCACATGGATCCCCTGCTGGAAGGTGCGGACCGTGTCGCCGCCATCGCGACTGAAGTTCTGTGGCGTCGAACTCCAGTAGACGCGGTCGGGGTCCTTGGGATCGACGCGAACCTGGGAGTAGTAGAAGGGCCGGGAATTCTGGTCGGCCACCTTCTTCCAGTTGACCCCACCATCATCGGAACGATAGAGACCGCTCGGCTTGGTCTGGGGCTTGGCGTCCTTCTCAGGCTTGGGATTCGGCATCGTGTCGGCTTCGACGAGCACATACATGACGTCGGGTTTGCTTCGGGCGATACCGATGCCGATCCGTCCGAGTGTCGATTCCGGGAGACCATTCCCCGTGACAGCGTTCCACGACTCCCCTCCGTCGGTGCTCTTCCACAGACCACTGCCCGGGCCCCCGCTCTGGAGGTAGTACGGCCCCCGCTGGCGTTCCCAACTCGAGGCCCAGAGGACGTTCGGGTCTCGCGGATCCATGGCGAGGTCGACGAAGCCGGCTTTGTTGGAAATGAAATTGACCAGGCGCCAGTTCTCTCCGCCGTCCGTCGACTTGTAGAGCCCGCGTTCGGGATTGCTGTTCCAGATCGCGCCCAACGCCGCCACCCAAACCGTGTTGGGATCGGTTGGATGAACCAGGATTCGCCCGATGGCCTGCGTCTCCTTCAGTCCGACGAAGGTCCAGGTCTCGCCGGCGTCGGTGGACTTGTAGACTCCGCCTCCCGGGGAGATGGAGTTTCTGGAGTCCTCCTCACCCGTGCCCGCGTAGATCACATTGGGATCGGAAGGGGCGATCGCCAGGTCACCCATGGAGATCACGCGCCCCACATCGAAGATGGGTTTGAACGTGGTCCCGGCGTTGGTGGTCTTCCAGATCCCGCCACCCGCCGCTGCGACATAGAAGGTGCGCGACGGACTCGGCACGCCCTCCACATCGGTTACCCGGCCCATCATGTTGGCCGGTCCGAGACTCCGCCATCGCATCGAGGCAATGAGGGCTGAATCGAGTGGGGCGCTGATCTGGGCGGGAAGGGGTTGGGGAAGGGAGGAGACGGCCAGGAGGCCGACGAACGCCAGGAAGGGTCTGGGGTGCATGGGATCCGTGCGCGGGTTGTGGTGGAAAATCAGGACACGCGAACTACGGGAAGGTACGCGAAACTGGCTGGGAACGTTGAATCAGTTTGCATTGACCCCCTCCCGGAAGGGCGCTATACTCGTGCCCGCGCCCTGGTGGTGAAATTGGTAGACACGCTATCTTGAGGGGGTAGTGCCGAAAGGCGTCCCGGTTCGAATCCGGGCCAGGGCATCCGGCTTTTCGCCACTGTAGCTCAGGGGTAGAGCTCTCGATTCGTAATCGAGTGGTCGTCGGTTCGAATCCGACCAGTGGCTCTCTTTCCTACCGCTGTCGATTCTCGAAGTACCGCACTCCGCCACCGACGTTCCCCACGATCAAGTCCAGATCGCCGTCCCCATCCATGTCGCCAAGCGCCGGCGCCGATATGGGCGGTACGTCGAGGGCCCAGGTCGTGTCATGCACGAACCGGGGAGTGGTCCGGGTGCCCTGGTTGCGATAGAGCACCAGCCCCCCTTCATCCGATCCGATCAACAGGTCGAGGTCACCGTCCCCGTCGATGTCGGCGAGCGTCGGCGCACTTCGCCGTCCCACATCGATATCCTCCCAGGTGTCGCTCACGAGCACGAAGTTCGGGGTTCGGGGAGTCCCCTCGTTCCGATAGAAATTGAGAGGCCCCGAGGCCTCACCAACCAGGAGATCCAGGTCTCCGTCGCCGTCGAGGTCACCCAGGGTGGGTGTTGTGTTCGTCCCACGCGTGATGGTGATATAGGCTGAGTCCGTGGGTGTCCACACGGGTGCGGCCACTCCACCATCGTTCCGATGGTAGGACACCGTTGCCCCCCAGCCACCGAGCAACATGTCGAGATCGCCGTCTCCATCGAGGTCGCCCAGCGCCGGTGCAAAGTGATAGCGTCCGGTCACGGGCAAGGCCATTCGCATCCGGAACGCGGGGGTGCGCGCCGTCCCCACATTTTCGAACCGATAGACCCGGGAGGTACGGCGGTCGAAGGGTTCGATCTTGTTCCCGAGCAGCAGGTCGAGGTCCCCATCACCATCGAGATCGATCAGCACCGGTATGGACTCACTGCCCACGTCGACCATCGGAAGGAGTTGACTGGTGCGGTGGTTGAACTTTCGCGACGCATCCTGCTGCAGGTAGTGGAGGTTGGCGATCGTGGTCGTGTTGGGGTCGGAAGAACCGCCGATGACCCCAACCACCAGGTCGAGATGACCGTCACCATCCACGTCACCGAACGTCGGCGCGTTGTACCCGCTGGTGATGAGTGGTTGCTCTCTGGGAAAGCGAATCGGAGTGTTGCGAAACTCCGGTGAGGCACAGCTCCCGGTGTTTTCGAAGAGCAACAGACCCGCTTCGAAGAAATCCCCCCAGAAGAGGTCCGGGTCGCCATCTTCATCGTAGTCGACGAAGGCCATGGTATTAGCCCCGTGGAGTCCGCCCTGTCCGGTGATGATCTCGAGGTCCTGGAATCGTTCGGTCAGGAGCCGAAAGACGGGGACGGGATCGGATTGGGAGGTCGCCTCGTACCGAAGGATGGTGCCGCTGATCCGCCCGATCAGGAGGTCCTGATACCCGTCGCAATCCAGATCCCCGACCTGGGGGATGTTCTGACGGTCGGAAAAGATCGGTGCGCCCGTATCATCCCGCAGCGTGTCCGATGCCGCCACATACCGCGGCCGACCCGGCGTGCCCACGTTGCGTCGGTAGGAGATGTAGCTGAACGGCTGCTCCGAGAGGAGATCGAGGTCGCCATCCCCATCCATGTCCACCAAACGCGACCACTCGCCGACGTCGAGGTCGAGGTAGCGCCAGGAGCCGAGTCGGAAGCGGGGGATGCCAGCGTCGGTGCCCTCACGGACGAACGACAACATTCTCCCGGCGTACTCCTGGAGTACCAGATCGAGATCCCCATCCCCGTCGATGTCCGCCAACTGTGGGCGGGGCAGATTGAAGCCGCCCAAGAATGCGAGTTCGAGATCTCGGCCCGTCGAATCCTCGACACTGAACGGATGAACGACCGGGACGAACTCGGCGCTACCGAGTTCCGGAGAGGTGGCTGGGGTCGTGATGTACGATGGAGCGCCGCAGGCTCCGAGTAGGACGCCCACGGCAAGAACGACAGCGGTTCTCGTCACCTGCAGGTCGAAGGCGTCTCGGGAACCGTGACAGGTGCCGGAACACCGATTCCGGCCGCGTAGTTGCCGACCGGGATCATCGCTTCCACCGTGAGGGTCGGGATGCAGATCGCGGCAAGGTAGCCATGCGTGACCGGTCTTCCACCCTCATGGTCGTGCGCCCCGCCCGCCTGCGATCGATTGCTGACGTAGACATACCGGCCATCGGGCCCGAATCCCACGCCATGGGGTTGGGCGAACCGCTCGTCACGAATCACCTGTCGAACGGTCCAGGTGTCGGTGGCAACGACGGTCACGGCATTGGCTCGCAGGTTGGTCACGAACACGGTCTGACCATCGAGTGAGAACCCGGGCTCGAAGGGACCCTCCTCCATGGGGATCGATCGCCGAAAGACGGGCCGGTCCGGGTTGGTCACGTCGAACACCAGCAACTGATTACTCGATTCGGCGGTGACCACGAGCCAGCGACCATCGGGTGAGATCGCGAATTGGGTGAAGGTGTGAAGCGGGCCATCGACATCCACCAACTCGACTACCCCATCCTCCAGCCGGACACTCGCCAGTTGATTGACGCCGAGACTCGCGACGTAGGCGTGGGAGCCGGTGGGGTGGAGAATCAGGGCGTGAGGTCGAGGGAAGAAGACGCCGATCTCGTCGACGCGCTCCATGTCGGACGGTCGAACAACGGTCAGAAGCCGCGGCGGATTGACGGCGGCCATGGAGTGCGCCACGACCAGGAGATCCTTCGTCGGATGGAGCGACATGAGACCGGGGACCGGCATGTCGATAGAGCCCACGATGCGGTTCTCACGGTCGAACTTGAGGACCTTTCCACCGCCGATCAGCGTGAGATACCAGAACTCCCCGTTCGGTGCCACCATCGCGTGGTGGGGTTTGGCGTTGGCGGCGAAACCCATCTGCTGGAGGTCGAGGGTTTCGATCACCTCGTGGCTGGTGAGGCTTACGATCGACACCGTGGCATCATCCTGGTTGGTCACGTAGAGACGATCGGCCTGCGATGCCTGCATCTGGAGCGCGACCGTCGTGCGGGGAGCACTCGCCGCACACGCCGCGGCAAACAGAAACGCAACCGCCGAACCCCTGCTCATGGGACGAGGTTGGCGGGCCGATGCCGCAGCACGAAGAGCCCCTCCCGCATGCTCGACACCAGAATGGTGCCGCTCTTGAAGAACGGGTAGTTGCTCCAGGAGCCTGCAAAGCCAGGGGTGTTCCCACCCATGGGAACGGTGTCGAAGTACCCCACTTCCTTGGGGTTGGCCGGGTCAGCGATATCGATGATCCGGAGACCGCTCACGTAGTTGGACTGGTACATGAGGTTGCCACGGACATAGAGGTTGTGATCCGAGGACGAGGTCGTGCCCAAGAACTCCGTGAGCAGTACGGGCTCCTCGAGCACTCGGACGTCCCACACCAACGTCCGCGTCTTGGGAGTGGTTCCGGCGATCTCGTCCAACTCGTCGTTGAGATAGAAGTACTGATGATCGTCACTGAGCCACCCCTGGTGGCTGTACCCCACATTGGGATAGGCAGCTGAGGCAATCGGTGTGGGTGCCGACTTGTCGGTCACGTCCGCAATACCGACGGCCGTCTCCGAAGCGTTGAAACACACCTCATGGCCCGCGTACTTGGCGTCCGGGCCATGATAGATGACACACTGTCCGTCATGGGTGTAGCCGGTGCGGGCGTTGCCGGTAGCCGGATCGCCGAAGCATCCGGCGAACGTGGGATGGACCGGATCGCGAATGTCGATCATGTGAAGGGCCCCACCACAGGTCTCGCCACCCGCGGAGTTCCCCACGGTGTAGGCAAACCCCGACTCCTCATTGATGACGATGTTGTGCGCGCTCGCGATGCCGCCGTAGTGCGCCGTCTCCGTGAAGGTCTGTGGACGGTTGGTCACGTTACGGAGTTGGGTGAGGTCGAACACCTGCATGCCGTGCGGGCCGGCGCCGTCGCTCACGATGAAGGCGTGGTTCTTGTAGGTCTTGATGTCGCGCCAGAGGTTCGGTTGCGCCCCTTCGTGGAAGGGGAGCTCACCCAGGTACACGGGATTGGAAGGATCGGTGACGTCGACGAATGTGGTGCCGTCCATCCGGCCCACGATAGCGTACTCCCGGTCGGTATCGGGATCGGTCCAGCCCCAGAGGTCGTTGACCATGATACCCCGACGCGCACCCAGGTCGGCATTGGGAACGTAGGCAAGCAGGCTCACGTCCTGGCAGTCGAACCCGCCGACCTTCCCGTTGGTGCATGCCACTTCCTCGCCCGTCATCGCCGCAACCGCCGTCGGCGACGCGACCACCGTGGGACCAGCGGTCCACTCACCCGATGCCGCATCACGCTGGTAGGTGTAGCCGGTGCCTTCGAAGAAATCGGCCATCGGACCACCCACCACCGCGAGGTCAGAGCCCAGGCCGATCGAACTTCCGAACATGCCACCCAAGCCGAGTGACGATGCCGTGAGTTGCTGCTTCTCCGACCATCCTTCCGTGCCGCGATCGAAGGTGTAAACCGCGCCCGCTCCACCCCGAAGAATCGGTGCTCCGACAAACATGCGATCGCCGGCGACGCCGAAGGTGAAGCCAAAGGCCTGTTGCCCGGTCGTCGAAGCCGCCTGAATCTTCTGCTTGACCGACCACGCTTCGCCGCTTTGAGCGAACTCGTACACCACTCCTCGCCCCCGATTGGCGAGCGGGGATGAGACGTACGCTGCATTGCCGACCAAGTGCACGGCATAGCCGTAGGCCATGACGGTATCGGTCCCGACGCCGAGCGTGGCCGCCTGATGCCACGCGCCGCCGTCGCCCCGCTCGTAGATCGCTGCGGATCCGGTTTTGAAGCCGGGTGGTCCACCGCCGAACCCACCGAGCGGGATTCTCCCGGGTGCGCCGATGAGGGCTCTGGTTCCATCGAGAGAGAGGGCGGACCCGAGGCGAACGCCGGCCTCCGTGCCTGAGGCAACGACGGCGGGAGTGTCGGAGCCTCTGCTGATGGCGTAGACCTTCCCCTTGGCGGAGTCGCTCCCCGGGGCCGCAATGAGTATCGCGTTGCCCCCGATCCCCACCGCCGCGCCGAACTCGTCACCCTCCGCCGGGTTGGGGGAGACGAATCGCCTCACCTGCGACCACCGACCGTCGTCAGCCTTCATGAACACGTAGGCCGCTCCACCCGTGCCGTGCGATGGGGCTCCCACGACCATGAGGCTCCCCCGAACGGCGATCGCCGACCCGAATCCATCTGCCAACTCCGTATCATCACCGGTGACCGAGGCAACCTCGGTCCACGACCCGTCGGTGCCTCGCTGGAAGATGTGCACGGTCCCCTTCTGATTCGGGGGCAGTGGGAAGGCCGGCACGGTGCCCGGGTGACCGACATACAGGTAATCGTCTGCCAGGACGATGGCAGCACCGAAGCCGGTCAAGGCATCGGGAAACTCCGCCACCCGAGTCTGCGCAGGCAGTGTGGTGGATGTGAGAACGGCTGTAAACAGGGCGACGGCAACGACTCGCATGGTCTCTCTCGGTTTGGGGATCACCACTCCCGACGACCTGGGATGGGGCCCGGTTTCAGGGGATTGGAAGCAGGGAAAATAGCACGGAATGGGCGGGGACGGGCTGGGAGGTATCGGTGGCGCGCTCTGGCAAGATCGCTAGCGGAGGGGCATGGGCTGGTGCGGAGTGGTGTTGGTTCAAGCCACAGCGCCGGATACCAGCCAAACGGGCACAGGCGTCGAACCGTCAGCCGCGAGCGCGACCCTGGTGCCTCTCAGCCTTGAGACACGGTGCCCCTCCGCCACACCATCTACCGCTTCAGAGCCAGCGTCAGCCCATCCGCCATCGGCAACAAACTCAGATCGACCCGATCGTCGCCGTGAACCAGCTCATTGAGGGCGCGAATCGCATCGACGTTGGAATTGCTGATCGAGGGGTCGGCCACTTCCCCTTCCCACAACACGTTGTCGATCGCCATCAGCCCACCGGGCCGCAGCAACGCCAGCACCCGCTCGTAATAGGCGACGTAATTCTCTTTGTCCGCATCAATGAAGCCGAAATCGAAGCTGTTCGCCTCACCGGCACCGAGCAGATCGTCGAGTGTTTCGAGGGCCGGAGCCAAGCGCAGATCGATCTTGTGGTCGACACCGGCCTCCTTCCAATACCGCTTGGCAATCGCGGTGTATTCCTCGCTCACATCACAGGCGATGACCCGACCATCGGCGGGGAGCGCCAACGCCACGACCGCCGAGCTGTAACCGGTGAAAACACCGACCTCGATCGTCTTGCGCGCGCGTAGCAGGCGCACCAGGAGGGCCATGAACTGACCCTGCTCGGGTGCGATCTGCATCCGGCCCATCTCGTGGCTCGCCGTTTCCTCACGGAGTCGCCCGAGGATCTCGGGCTCGCGGAGTGAGACGTCGAGCAGGTAGCGATAGAGCCGTTCATCGAGTCCATTGGTTTGTCTCGCCATGGTGCGCCAAAGATGGGCCAGACCACCGCGATCCGGGAGAGGGCGGCGAGGAGGTGCTTGACCACAGGAAGTTGCCGAATCAGATTCCCCACACCTGGTAAGGGGAGAGAGTCGTGAGTCGCAAGCCAATGGATCTGCTGCAGGGAACACTCGATGTCCTCGTGCTTCGCACCCTGGCCTGGGGACCCATGCACGGGTACGCCGTGTCACGCTGGATCCGGGAACGGACCGACGGCACGCTCGACATCGAGGACGCCGCCCTCTACAAGGCCCTGCATCGCCTCGAACGGGCCGGGTGCGTCGAGGCCCAATGGGGGCTCTCGGAAAACAATCGACGGGCCCGGTTTTACGAACTCACTCCCAAGGGTCGGAAACAGTTCCGGGTCGAAGAGTCGGTGTGGCGTGCCTACGCCGCGGCGGTGTTCCAGGTGCTGGAGGCGACATGATGCGTCGGCTCTTTCAGTTTCATCACCGCTCGGCCCGGCAAATCGGTCACGACGTGGATCATGAAGTGAGCTTCCACCTCGAAATGCGGACCAAGGAGTTGATCGAACAAGGGATCTCCCCAGCCGATGCCCGGGCTCAGGCACGGCGCGAATTCGGCGACGTGTTGGCCGCTCGGCAAGTGCTCGTCGGCATCGATCGCCGCACCGAAGCCGACCAGCGCAGGAGAGATCTCCTGGCCGACCTCAAAGACGACCTTTTGTTCGCACTCCGGCAACTCCGTTCCGCGCCGGCCTTCACCATCGCCGCGTTGTTGACACTCACGCTCGGTATCGGTGCCAATACGGCGATCTTCTCGGTCGTGCACGGGGTCCTGATGCGACCGCTGCCGTTCCCCGAACCCGAGCAGTTGGTGAAGGTCTGGTCGGCCAACGTGGAGGCCAACAACCTTCGCGCACCCGTCTCGGCCGTGGATCTCGACGACTGGCGCGCGCAACGTCAGGTGATCGAGGACATCGGTGGGTATTGGTACGCCGACGGATCGAGCGGGACCGACTTGACGGGATTGGGGGAACCCCGGCGCTTGTCCGCGGCCTTCATCAGCCCCGGCTTCTTTCCAACGCTCAAGGTGCCGGCGCGCCACGGGCGTCTTCCCCGTGAGGAGGAGATGGTTCGTGGGGGTCCCGACCGGGTTGTGGTCTTGTCCTACGGGTTCTGGCTCCGGCAATTCGGAGGAGCGGAATCCGCCGTCGGTTCCACCGTGACTCTCGGTGACCAGCCCTATCAGGTCCTCGGTGTCATGCCCGCCGAGTTTGGGTTCCCCTCCGACCGGGTGGACGTCTTCATCCCCTTCTCGACGATACCCGATGAATCGATCCCGAGAATCCGTCCCGTCCGCATCATGGACGTGGTGGCTCGGATGGCTCCAGGTGTCACCGTCGGGCAGGCGCAGCAGGAGATGACCCTCATCACCCGCAGACTCTCCGAGGAGTACTCGCAGGACGCCTCCTGGGGGGCCGCGACGGTGGTCCCTCTCCGGGACGCCCTCACCGGGCAAGTGCGGGCCGGACTCCTGGTGCTCCTGGGTGCGGTGGCGGTTGTGCTGTTGATGGGCTGTGTGAATGTCGCCAGCCTGCTGCTGGCCCGCGGCGCATCGCGGCAACGTGAACTCGCCATTCGGGCCTCGATGGGTGCGACGCGGGGACGAATCGTGCGCCAGCTCATGACCGAGAGTCTCGTCCTCTCCCTGGTGGGAGGGGCCCTCGGGCTGCTGGTCGCGATGTGGGGGACGCAGTTCCTGCTCACCCTCGCGGCCGGTCAACTCCCACGAACGTCCGATATCCGTCTCGACGGTACCGTGCTTCTCTTCGCGCTCCTGGTCTCACTCGTGACGGGGTTCGTGTTTGGTCTGGTCCCGGCACTCCGGGCGTCCGATCCCAACCTCCAGGGCGCGCTCCGCGAGGGGGGCCACGGGTTGGTCGGTGGCGCGCATCGTCTTCGGGCAGGTCTGGTCGTGGCGGAAGTGGCCCTTGCCGCGATACTGGTGATCGGCGCCGGGCTGATGGTGAGGAGTTTCGTGTCCCTGCTCCGGGTCGACCCCGGCTTCCGACCCGATAACCTCCTCGCGATGTCGTTCACGCTGAGCACGAATCGCCACCCCGATGCCACGTACCGGGATGTCTATCAGGAGATCATCGAAACCGTCCGAGCCCTTCCAGGGGTGATTTCCGCTGGAGCGGCGAAAGACGCCCCATTCAAGGGAAGCGGTGAGCGAATCAACTTCCTCCCCCAGGGCATGGTGTTGGGAGACGAGGAGCAACGGCCGACGGCCGACGCCATTCATGTGAGTGCGGGGTACTTCCAGACCATCGGAACGCCGGTGATCACGGGTCGCGAGTTCACCACCGACGACCGGTTTGGCGAACCCTGGGTTCTGGTCGTCAACAAGGCACTCGCCGAGCGGTACTTCCCCGGGGAGGACGCCGTGGGCAAGACCCTGCGATTCGGTAATATCCCCGCCCAGATCGTCGGGGTCGTCGGGGACATCCGGCAACGTGCGATGGAGGCGTCGGCCGAACCTGCCGTGTATATCCACAATCTTCAGAACAGCAGGGTCAAGATGACCCTCGTCGCGCGTACCCAAGGCGAGCCTCTCTCGCTGGTCCCCTTGGTACGTGATGCGATTTGGAGTATCGACCGGCAGCAGACCATCACTTCGATCTTCACCTTTGATCAGATCGTGCACGATGCGCTGGCCCGGCCGCGCCTGCTCACTGTCCTCCTCGGTGCGTTCGCCGCGATTGCCCTGACACTTGGTGCCCTCGGCATCTATGGTGTTCTCGCCTATCAAGTGAGCCAACGAAAACAGGAAATCGGAGTGCGGATTGCACTCGGCGGGGGCACGAGCCAGGTGCTTCGCATGATCGTGGGACGAGGAGTCGGACTGGCCATCGCCGGGGTGGCGATCGGCTTGGGAGGGGCGCTCCTCCTCACCCGATTCCTGCAGAGCGTGCTCTATGGAGTGGCGCCGACCGATATCCTGACCTTTGCGGTGGTGGCGATCGTCCTCGTGGCCATCGCCGGTGTGGCGAGCTACATGCCGGCCCGGCGGGCGGCCAGGATCGACCCCGCCATCGCCTTGCGGTCGGACTAACCAGCCACTGAGACCCGCTGTGGGGCACGCCCACGCGCGGCGGGCGGTATTGCCCAATCCCCGGCACGAGACATATTTGGACCCGTGACCGACGACATGCAAGCACGACTGACCGAGTGGTTGAAGGACCGCTACGCCGTGGAGCGCGAGCTCGGGCGGGGCGGCATGGCCACGGTCTATCTCGCCACCGACATCAAGCACGACCGCAAAGTGGCCATCAAGGTCCTGCTTCCCGATCTCTCTGCCACCATCGGTGGCGAACGCTTCAGTCGAGAGATCAAGCTTGCCGGCAAGCTGCAGCATCCCCACATCCTGGGCATGTACGACTCCGGCGAGGCCGACGGCCTTCTCTATTACGTCATGCCGTTCGTGGAAGGGGAGGCGCTCCGCGACAAGCTCGATCGCGAGGGGCAGCTGACCATCGACGATGCGATCCAGATCATCCTCGAGGTGGCGGACGCGCTGGGGCATGCGCACAAGCAGGACATCATCCACCGGGACATCAAGCCGGAGAACGTGCTGCTCTCCGGAGGGCACGCGCTGGTCGCCGACTTCGGTATCGCCAGGGCGGTGACCGAGGGCACGGCACAGAAGCTCACGCAGACGGGGATGGCGGTGGGGACGCCGGTGTACATGGCGCCCGAGCAATCGGTGGGTGAGAAGGTGGGTCCACCCGCGGATATCTACAGTCTCGGCTGCATGCTCTACGAAATGCTCGCGGGGGAGCCACCGTTCACCGCCAAGAACGCGATGGCGCTCATGGCCCGCCACGCCATGGAGGCGGTACCCAGCATCCGGATCGTCCGCAATACGGTTCCCGAGGAGGTGGAGGACACCATCTTCGCGGCGATGGCGAAGTCCCCGGCCGATCGGCTGCAGACCGCAGAGGAATTTGCGGAGATGTTGGGAATGCCCCTCGGGGCGACGGCGACGCGACGAGCCTCGATTCGGGCGACCGCTTCGCGCCGGGTGCCGACCATGGCCCACCGGACCATGGTGCTCGAGCAGCCGTGGTGGAAGAAGCCGTGGGCCATCGCGGCAGGGGCGCTGGTCATCGTTGGGGGAGCGTTGGCGACCTGGCAGTTCGGCTTCAGCGGGTCCGGTGCACCCGTGGTAGGCGCGGACGGACTCGATCCCTCTCAGGTGGCCGTCCTCTACTTCGAAGATCAGAGCCGGGAACAGGACCTGGGGTTCCTGACCGATGGTGTCACCGAGGCACTGATTCAGCGTCTGGCCACCGTCCAGGGGCTGGGAGTGGTCTCCAAGGGCGGTGTGGAGGCCTGGCGGGGGGCCACGGTGGGGGACGACAGCGTGGCTCGCGCACTCCGGGCCGGCACGATCGTTCGCGGCGCCATCGATCGGGATGGCCAGAATCTCCGAGTGAGCCTCAGACTGGTGGACGGGAACAGCGGCGTCGATTTCGAACGGACGAGTTTCACGGAACCCGAGGCCGATCTGATTCAGATTCGCGATTCCGTCGCAATGACGGTGGCCAGTTTGATCCGGAATCGCTTGGGACAGGAAATTCGTCTCCGGGATCAGCAGCGGAGCACGTCGAGCGTGGAAGCCTGGTCGTTGGTGCAGCGAGCGGAACAGTTGAGGAAGAGCGGCGAAGCGGCGGCGGCAGTTGGGGACAGTGCGTCGAGGGTCCAGTTCGAACGCGACATGACCGCGGCCGACTCCATCCTCGCGCTGGCGGAGGGGCTCGACCCCTCGTGGGCGGAGCCGGTAGTGCTGCGCAGTCTCGTGGCCTACAAACGCTCGCGGCTCTCCGGCAGGGATCAGGTGGAGATCCAGCGGTGGGTCGACATCGGGCTTGGGCATGCCGATCGTGCTCTGGAGATGGACGGCACGAATGCGGATGCGCTCGAGCACCGCGGGAACCTCAAGTATTGGAGTTGGTTGATCGGACTCGAACCCGATCCGGTGAAGGCGGCGGCACTCCTCGAGGAGGCCAAGACCGATCTGGAGCAGGCTACCGTCTATAACCCGGCCCAAGCCGGGGCGTGGGCGTCGCTTTCGCATCTCTACAACCAGACCGGGAGTGGCGTGGACGTGAACCTGGCGGCTCGGAGGGCTCTGGAGGCCGATGCCTTCCTCTCGGACTCCGACGTGATTCTCAACCGGCTCTTCCTCTCGTCGTACGATCTCGAGCAACTCCCGGACGCCGCCCGGTGGTGCGACGAAGTACGACGCCGATTCCCCACCTCGTTCAACGCGCCGAGGTGCGAACTCTACATGTTGACGACGCGGGCTCGCGAGCCCGATGTCGCTCGCGCGTGGCGCCTGGCCGATTCCGTGACTCAGATGTCACCGCGCCCTGCGTATTACGAGCTCAACTCCAATATGCTGGTGGCCGCAGTGCTGGCCCGTGCGGGTCTCACCGACAGCGCCGCGGCACTGGTCGAGGCCTCCAAGGGGGACGCGGAGATCAGTCCCACGCGAGATCTGAATCTCTTCGGGGCGTTCGTGTATCGGCTTCTCGGCGATACCGACAAGGCCGTGGACATGCTCAAGGTGTACTTTGCCGCGAACGAGAGGTTTCGGGCCGCCTACGCCCAGGAACCCGGCTGGTGGTTCAGAGACATCGCCTCCGATCCCAAATACCGCCAACTGGTTGGTGGCCCATAATACAGCGGGTTCCAAATTGCGACCCCCAAGGTCGTAACTCGTTGTGCTGCAACCGCAACACTTGACTTTCTGCCCAATAATCTTACATCTATGTCTTGTACACTCCCTCCCGTCCGCCTGGGCTGGGGACGGCAGTGGGTTTGGGTTCGCAGGCGGCCACCGTATAACAATAGAAACAGGACATCATGACACGACGACATCTCGCCGCGCTCGGCATTTCCATTTTCCTCTTCACCGCCTGCTCTCCCGATGCCATCGGGCCGAGAGAGTTCGAATCTCCCTCGGACATTGGGCCACCACTCCCCGTCTCCGGCGATGCTGGAGATCCGGGTGATGCGCTCGCGATCGAGAGCGACCTGACAATCCTGATGGGGGAGATCGTTCCCAACGACAACTCGACCCTCGGCAAGTTCAAGAACATCCAGGACTTGTATAACTCGGGCGATGTTCAGGGTGCGATAGAGGCGACGGGGAACCTGATTTCTTTCATCACCAACAAGTACGATCAGTACCTCGATCCTCCGAAACCCGGTCACGAAGACACCTGTCTCGAGTACAACGGCGTGGCGGGAGAGCAGTGCGCACCGACCCCCTACAAGGGCGAGGCCTGGACTCCTGGCAATGACATCTACGTCGACCAGTTGTTCACCCTGACCAAGACCAACCTGTGGGCCTGGGTCGGGCTCGGCGGTAACGTCTGCGAGGTTCCGAGTGCGAACCCCGGGACGTTCTGCCAGACCACGGACGATTCTGCTTTCGTGTACTTCCCTCCCTCGATCTTCCAGAACCTGACCTTCGTCTCGGTCGAGAAGAATCCTCCTGGGCTGACCAAGCTTCAGGACACGTTCGATGAGTACCCCAACTACGTCCGAATCCTCACGGCTCCCTTCGCCGATTTCTCGGATGACGTCCTGTACCCCGTCAAGCCACTCGTCGTCGTGTGCTTCAACCAGACGGTGCTTCAGAATCCGACGAGTCTCCTCGCGCGACTGCTGCTCGGGACCAATCATACGGATCCCAATACCGGCATCACCGAGTTCAAGCTCCTCCCGAAGCCGGATTTCAGTTCCTACGATGCCGAGGCGCTTGCACAGGCCCAGGCTATTTGTGGTGCCCCGCCGGCCCCATCGGCTCCGGCCTTCTCGAATGGCACGGTGATTGGCCGTCTTGCCAACAAGGTGCTCGATGCCTTGTTGCCACGATCGGTCCAGGCCCAGTATCGCTACGATGAGATGGCATTCGGTGGTGTTGGTGGTTCTGCCGAGGAGTTCAGCGACTTCGGTGGCATCGATCCCGGCATGGACTTCGGTGGCGTGGGCGGTTCGGCCGAAGAATTCTCCCCACCCGCCTTGGCCCCTGGAGCGCAAGCGCTTCCGACGGACAATCCACCCGCCGGCTCGATCGTCGGACCGGCAAGTTCCGCGGACAACAGCACCGGCGCACCGTGGGCCACGGTGACGGTCAAGACCGACCTCAACGTCCCGATCATGGGGGCCGAGGTCACCTTCGCCCTGCTTGACCCGGTGACCTACTCCGACACGAGCCAAGCAGCCTTCTGCGGAGGCGCCGCCGCGGTCGTGGATACCACGGACGTGAACGGTGAAGTGACGCTTGATTGCCTCAACTTCGGGACGCTCGCCGGCTTCAAGAACCTCAAGGCGACCGTGAACCCGGCCACCGTCAACACGCTGGCCTGCGTCATCATCCCATCGGGTACCGACGCCGGTCTCTGCGCCACCGATCCATCCACCGTCGGGGTAAACTTCCTCGTCGTGACCCAGCCGGCCACGGCGGCGAAACTCTCGGTGACCAATACCCCGTTGTCGCCGAGTGCGGGTGCGGTCCTGAGTCCCGCGCCCACCGTGCAGGTCCTGGACGCCTTCGACAATCCGGTGGGCGGCGTGCGGACGGTGACGGCGAGTCTCGCTCCAGATACCTCCCTGGCCGGTACGACCTCGGAGAGTACGAACAGCGATGGTCTGGCGACCTTCGACGACCTCAAGCTCGGCGGGGTCGTGGGCACGACGTATACCATCACCTTCGCTTCGACGGGTCTCACCGGTGCGACGGTCAACGTCACGATCACGGCTGCAGGCGCCGCCGCGGGTATCACGTACGACCCGGCCGTGCATGGGCCGGCATCCACGGCGCCGAACGGGGTGTACGGTTCCTTCAATCCCTTCACGGCGGTCAGTCCGAACCCAACCGTGATCGGGACCGATGCGTGGGGTAATGTCACCTCGGGTGGTGGGGCGGTCAGCTGGTCGCTCTCGCCCACCGACATCCTCAGCGGTGCCACCGTGACCAATCCCGTCAACTCCTACTCAGCGCAGTGGAAGCTCGGTGACGGCGGTGGTGTGCTTCAAACCCTGACCGCGAGCCTTGGTGCGTCGTCGGTGAACTTCACGGCGACGGACGTGGCGGGAGGCATTTCGCTCGCGTGTGTCCCGTCCAGCCCGACCAAGAAGTCCGATATCGGGAATGCCGTTCCGATTGACGCCACCATGAGCACCTATACTGCCTACTTCTCCATGAGTCCCGAACTCGCGGCCAGGATGCGGAGCGTGACCCTGTACGCCTCGGTTACGGGACAGTCGAGTTCGCTGGAGACGTACGACGCTACGTTGACCGCGTATCGTGGCGGTGCGTCGCCAACGACGCTCGGACCATTGCTGTCAACTTCCGAAGCCGGGAGCGGTCTCACGTTGCCTGGGGACAACGGCAACCCGACGGCCGTCACGTTCGACATGACCCCTGCGGCGATTGCGGTCGCGAGTCCGGGCAACACCAACAAGGTCATCTTCAAGCTGGTCGTGACCGCCGCCTCGAACCGCACGGTGACGCTCTGGTATAACTCCAAAGCCAACAGCGGAATCTGCGGCAGTTCGATCATCTATGCCCCAGGAGTCACGGACTTCAACAGCAATTCGAATAAGGACATCTCCAAGGGACTGCAGATCACCGTTACGAACTGATCACGTCGTTCCTGCAAGTGCGAAGGGGCGGGCCAAATGGCCCGCCCCTTCTGCGTAACGGTTCTTTGAGATTCCCCTAGTCGGTGTCGAGAAACTCCGCGGCGGACACGACACAGTTGCCGCCCTGCTCCTTGGCCTTCTTCACCGCAGCCTTGACCGCGTCCAATGCCTTCGCGGTCGACACCTCGTCCGAAGGCACGACTCCGAGAGCCCCCGCGCGGATGGTGAGCTTCTTCCCCGGCAACCCTTCGTGCTTGATGCCGAGCGCCAGCACTTCCTTCCGAATCACCTCGGCCATCTCCTCCGCCGCCGCCTGGGTGAAACCCCCATGCGGGAGGAATCCGAACGCCTGCCCGCCGATCCGGGCCGCCAAGTCGCCGGCACGCCGCGAATGGTCACACAGGATGGCCCCCACTTTGGCCAGGGCCCGGTCTCCCGCGTCGAAGCTGTACCGCTCGTTGAAGTTCCGGAATCCGTCCATGTCGAAGATGATGAGTCCGAACCCGACCTCGAGCCGGTAGCATCGGCTCCACTCCCGCGTCACCGCCTCGTCGAAGAGGCGTCGTGATGCGAGACCCGTCAGCAGGTCCACCCGGTCCTGGCCCCTCTTCCATCGCGTGACGTCACGGGCCACGGCGTAGAGCAGCCCGGTGCCCGGTTCGGGGTGCGAGGTCCACTGGAAATCGAGATAGGTCCCGTCCTTGTGCCGGAACCGGTTTTCGAAGGAAAGCGTCGGTGCGCCACCGGCGAGACTCCCGATCTCGGCCACCGTCTCCGAGCGGTCCTCCGGATGGATCAACTCCACGAAGGGCTTGGCCAGGAGCTCCTCGGCGGTCCAGCCAAGCGTCTTTTCGAAGGCGGGATTGACCCGCTTGAAGTAGCCATCGGTCCCGGCGATACACAGCATGTCGAGCGCGTAGTTGAAGAACCGGTCGACGTCGTAGACGTCGTATTCCCCGGTATGCGCCGCGACCACGCCGACGCCACAGGCCGGGCAGTATACGGCCCCCTCGGGGAGCACCGCTTCACAACGACGACAGGCTGCGGAGGTCTGTGGGTCCATGGCTGTTGGGGGTGCAGATTCACTCAATAGTACTACCTCTTCCTGGACTTTGTTGAGACTCCGCCTCCGCGAGCCCATCGGAGTTCCGAATCAGCTGGGCGAAGAACTGGACCCCGCCGGCAAAATCCTCGATCCCCACACGCTCGTCGACCCCATGAAAACGCGTCAAATCGTCCCCTCTCAGGGTGACCGCCATGAAGCGGTAGACCTTGTCACTCAGTGGCGCCCAGTACTTGGCATCGGTCCCGCCCATGACCAGGTAGGGTATGACCGGGAGGTCGGCCGGGCCCACGGCCTGTCGCACCGTCTCGGCAAGCATGCCAAACTCCGGCCCTTCCGCATCCGACACCGTGGTGGGCTCCATCGCCATCCCCTGATAGACGCTCACCGTCACCCGCGCGTCATCAATGACACTACGGACTCGGTCCGTGACCGTTTCGGTCGTCTCTCCCGGCCGAATCCGGAAGTTCACGACTCCGGAAGCCCGCGGCGGGAGCACATTGTCCTTGACCCCGGCCTGCAGCAGCGTCGGTGCGGTCGTGGTTCGGAGGAGGGCGGCACCGAGCGGGTCCTTGGCCATCTCCCGCTGCACGAAAGGACCGGTGAGCCAGAAGTTGGCCAGGGCCAGCCGCCGTCCAAACGACATGTAGGGCGCCATGGCCTCCAGCATGCCCCGAGAGGGCCCATCGAGGTGCATGGGAAACGGGTTGGCTTCCACCTTGGCAATGGCCTTGCTCAGCACTCCGACGGCGCTCTCACCGGGTGGCATCGAGGAGTGGCCACCGGCCGCCTCGGCGACGAGCTCCAGACTGATATATCCCTTCTCCGCCACCCCGATGATCGCCGCCGGCATCTGCAACCCGGCGATACTCTCGGTGATCATCCCACCCTCATCGAGAACGAAGGCGGGTGTGACTCCGCGTGAGGCCAGCAGATCGACCATCGGCTTGGCCCCATACATCCCCCCGACTTCCTCATCATGACCGAAGGTCAGATACACGGTCCGCTCGGGTTGAAAGCCATCCCGGATGAGGGCTTCGACGGCCTCGAGGAGCGCGATGACGGTCATTTTGTCGTCGAGCGCACCACGGCCCCACACGAATCCGTCGGCGATCTCCCCACCGAAGGGATCGTGGGTCCACCGATCGGCGGATGCCTCGGGAACGGGCACCACATCCATGTGACCCATCAGGACCAAGGGCTGAAGCGAGGGGTTCCTGCCGGTCCAGGTGTACAGGAGACTCAAGTTCGCGACGGTTTCTCGCTCCAGAGTCGAGTGAAGCAATGGGTACGTCTCACGGAAGTACTCATGAAGTGCGAGGAACGCCGCCGTATCGATAGGGGCTCCCGAAGCGAACGAGACGGTCGCGAACCTGACGGCCCCTGCCAGATGCTCCGCGGCACCCGCGCCATCGATCGAGATGGGCGTCGAGACGGAGGCCGCTTCGGGTGGGGGTGGAACCCTGAGCGTCCTGACGATCGCGACGCCCGCCAAGGCAACGATCACCGATGCAAGGATGAGAAGGGGCTTCTTCACGAGCGACTCCTGTAGGGGTAGGTGGTGCACCCGCGTGTCACTGTCCGAGCGGGGGAAGTTGCGTGCATCGTAGCGGAGGCGCTACAGGCAGGCCGCCGGGATCCAGCTAACAAACCGTCCCCCGCAAGCGTCCAAGGGCTACAGACCCACGAGAAATCGAAACGACCCGTCTTCCTCGGCCAGAGGGTAACTCTATGTATCACAAGACATTAGTACTCATCCTCGCAGCCATGGTGACGGGATGCGAGGGCCGGAGCGGTGTCTCCGCCCCAGACTTCCCGCTGACCAACGTCGCAGCCGGTCATGAGGCCTTCACCGCCGAATGCGCCTCCTGTCATGCCGCCGGAGACGGCTTCGACCTGGCCCTCTTCGGTTTCACCGACACCACCATCATCCGCCGAGCCCTCGGCCACGTCGATTCGGCGACGAGTCGAAACATCGTGGCGTACATCAGGACGCTCGGTGTCCCCGCCGTCGCCGAAGAGACCAGGCTCTTCCAGCCCGGTGGCGAGCCCCTCCAGGGCGATGTGGAATTCGCGGTGTCCTTGTTTGGACGCGACGCGTGGCCTGAAGACCTGACCACCGCACGACTCCAAGCCACCGATCCCCGGCAGATGCGCATCGCGGTTCCGCTGCCGATCTGGTCGGATGAGGGATCGAATCTCGACTGGATGCCCGACGCCGCATTGCCCGAAGCGATTCTCCAGTACGCGGGACGGATGGCCGAAGCGGCCATAGCCGGCTATCGCTCCGCCCCGACCAACGAGAATCTGCGCCGGGCGGTCCTTGCGCTCCGGAGTGCCGATCGGGTGACGGGCAACCCTGGGGCACCCTGCACCTTCCAGGAGCCCGATCGGGTGCGGTATGTCGAGTGCTTCGAAGTGCGGCGCTGGACCTCGACCCTCGTCGCCCAGCACATGCTGCGCTACGGAACCCAGGTGTTGAGTCCGGAGGTCCACGACATCTGGTGGGATGTGGGGAATGCCGCTCGGAAGTCCCGAACGGATCCGACGCAGGTCATAGAGAACGTGAACGCGAATTGGGCCAGCTGGATGTTTCTGGGATGGAGTTTCGACCCGTCTCGGCATCCCAGTGTGTATACCGGAGGAGGATTCCAGCAGCTCGGCCTGCCGCGACACGCCACCGTCGTGGCGCTTCGGAGTCAGGTGGCGCGCCCCCGGAACAGCCCCATGGTGTACGATGACCTCGCGGAGGCGGCGAGGTTCGCACCCAACGAGTGGACCACTGCCGTCACGAAGTTCGCGCTGGAGCACCTTCTGGAGCGGCTGGCTGCGGGAGATCGGCCGATGCGTCCGGAACAGATTACCGAGGCCATCGCCGACGTGAATCGCGCCATCCTCACCGCCAATCGGAAGGTGGCGGTGAGCGATCGGCCACTCCTCCAGGCGCTCGGGGAGCAGGTGATCGCCGCCTTGATGGAGTGAGTGCGGCCCTCTGAGGCTGAGGGGCTAGGGAATGCTCCCCAGCACCTCGGCGTCGGCCATGCTCCAGAGTTCTTCGAGGAGTGCGTAGGCCGAGTCCGCGTCTGAGGTGCGCCCCAGCGCCTCGGCGCTCCGAGCCAACCCAAGCACGGACAGAGGACGGCGCGGGGTACGCGCCAAGGCCGACACGAATTCCCGATGCCTCCCCTGTGCCGCCAGGATCTCGCCGAGCAACTCGTGCGGGGGTTTGATGGTCCAGGGCGGGCCGAAGGGAATCGGGAGACCGTCGTCGATCTCCGCCGCTTCCCGCACCGAGGCGACCGCGGCGTCGCCATTTCCCTCCGCCGCTTGGATCATCCCTTTGATTTCGAGCATGAGGATCCGGCTGTAAGGCCGGATGCGGTCCGGAATCTTCTCCATCAGTGGTTCCATCCGTGCCAGGGCGTCCTTGGCGGAGGCCAGGTCGCCCCTCTGAACGGCCGCGTAGCCGGTGCCATAGGCCAGGTGGATGACCGTCCTGGGGAGCCGCCCCTCGGGTTCCTCCACATGCTTCCCGGTCCACTGTCGGCTGTCCACGATGAAGGCCGCACGCATGCCCGCCATACCTTCGACGTCATCGCCGGCGCCCTCGGTGCCCGGACGATTCCAGCACCCGTCGAGCACCTGGGCAGCGTCGCTTACCCGGCCCTGCTGCAGGTAGCCGTACTGCAACCACTCCGGATAGTGCCCGCATCCCGAAGCGGTGCCGCCACGAGCAGCGGCCGCCCGTTTCGCGATGTTCACGGCCCTCTCGTTGACCGCGACGACATCGTCCCACATTCCCAGGGCGAGGAAGATGTGCGATGTCATGTGCTGGGAGTGGCCGGCATCCGGTGCCGACTCGCGATAGGCTCGGGCGGCCGCGAGCCCCAGAGGCGCGTGCGTCGGGTCGTCGAAGGAATGGATCACGTAGTGGGCGGCACCTGGGTGGTTCGGATGCCTGTTGAAGACATCCAAGGCGATCGCGCCTGCCTTCATGTACGTCGGAACATCGCGTACGCCCTGGCTCAGGCCGAGGAGGGCCAGGGCATGAAAGAGCTGGGCCTCGTCGTCATCGGGGAATCGTGAGGCGAGGTCGGCCATGGCGCTCGCATATGCGGTGTCCCTCCACTCCTTGCCACCTTCACCGTACAGGATCTCGACGGCCCTGAGGTAGCCCTTCTCTCTGTCGGTCTGCGCCTTGGCCTGTCTTTCCTCCGGTGTCTTTGCCAGGCGCTTCAGGATGGCCCTCGCCGCCGTGACATTCTGTTGGTTCCAGACCGGGTGGGTATGGGTCATGGCTTCGCCCCAGTAGGCCATCGCAAATCCAGGATCGGCCTGTTGAGCCTCTTTGAACGCCCGTGCCGCCGATGCGTATTCGAAACTGTGGAGGTAGAGCATCCCGAGTTCGAAGTGAGGCTGCGCGGCCGTCGATCCCGAGGTCGGAAAGGACAGCTCGCCGAGTCGTTGGGCGGATACTGGCGTGATCGCGCCGGCTACGATGGCGCCAAGCAATAGAGCAAGGGCACGTCGCATGAGTGCTCCCAGGATGACGAGTCAGATTGAGGGTCTTCGAAGGTAATCTTCCTGCAGAATCCGGTCGAGCGTCTCGGCGAGTCTGTCGGCGTCACCCTGTGAGAAGCAGAGAGGTGGTTTGATCTTGATCACGTTACGATCGGGCCCATCGGTGCTGACGAGTATCCCGCGGTCGCGCATCCGGTTTGCCACATAGGCCGCCTGGTCGGGTGCTGGGATGGGACCGTCCGGGGCCGCTCCTGCGACGAGTTCCAGTCCGAGAAAGAGGCCGAGCCCGCGGGCATCGCCCGCCATGGGGTGACGGGCGACGAGATCTCGGAGTCCGTCGAGGAGGTGCATCCCCACGACCCGTGCATGCTCCTGTAGCCCTTCCCGTTCGATCACCTCGAGCACCGCCAACCCGGCGGCGCAGGACACCGGGTTCCCCCCGAAGGTGCTGAAGTACTCCATGCCGTTGGCGAAGGCGTCCGCAATCTCCCGCGTGGTGACGACCGCCCCAAGTGGGTGACCGTTCCCGATCGGTTTGCCGATCGTGACGATGTCGGGGACGACACCCTGTGTCTCGAAGGCCCACATGTGACTCCCGACGCGACCCAGTCCGACTTGCACCTCATCCGCGATGCACACTCCTCCCGCCGCCCGTGCCCGTGCGTATGCTGCCGCCAGGAATCCGTCCGGACAGACGACCTGACCCCCACAACTCAGGATCGGCTCGGAGAGAAACGCCGCCAAATGCTCGCCATTCGACTCGAGGGCGGCCACGGCTTCGGTGACGGCAGCACCGTACTTCCTGCCCGCCTCCGGATCGTCCCGGCCCCAGGCGCCGCGATACGGATCGGGCATGGGGATCTTCCGCACCCAGCGTGGCGGTCCCGATCCGCCCGGTCCATCGTGCTTGTAGGGACTCACGTCGATCAGCGTCGAAGTGTTCCCATGGTATCCGACATCGACCACGACCATTCCCCGCCGACCGGTGGCCACGCGCGCCATCCTGATGGCGAGTTCGTTGGCTTCACTCCCCGAGTTGGTGAAGTAGCACACCTGAAGCGGACCGGGGAGGGTGGCGGTGAGGCGCTCGGCATACTCCACCAGTCGCTCGTGCAGGTAGCGGGTGTTGGTGTTGAGCACCGCCATCTGCTCTCGCACAGCCCGGACCACGGTCGGATGAGAGTGGCCGACATGGGGAACATTGTTGACCGCATCGAGGTAGCGCAGCCCGTCGTCGTCGTACAGGTACTGCTTCCAGCCGCGAACGATGGTGAGGGGACGATGGTAGGAGACGCTCAGTGAGGGACCGATGTGTGCCTCGCGACTCGTGGCGATCTGATCGGAAGGCCTGTGGGGAGGAACGAGCCGCTCTTCGGGGAGTCGCGCGATCAGGTTCGGATTCGGTGAGAGACTCTTCCACAACGAGCGCTGGTCGGACCGTGCCACCCCGGGAAACTCCCCATCGCGGTCGAGGAGGTCGGTAATGATCTGGAAATGGGGATGTGGGGGCCACCCTCCGTTGACGTCCCAATCGCCGGTGACCCCGATGCGGTCCCCACGCTCCAGTCGCGTTCCCGGTCGGAGTCTGCCGATCACCTCGCGACCGAGGTGCCCGTACAGAGTGTGGAAGGTCGGTCCCGCCCAGGTCTCATGTCGCAGGATCACCGTGGGTCCATAGTCTCGGGCACCGGGATTGTCCCGCACACTTTCCACCGTGCCCGGTAGAGGCGCGAGCACCGGGGTTCCCGCGTCCACGAAGAGGTCGAGACCGATGTGTACCGTGCGAGGCACGTCCCGCTCGTTCCCTGCCGCGGAGTATGCCTCGCCCACATAGAGAATCCGTGCCTCGTCGTAGTACCCGATTCCCACCGAGGCTCCAAGGGGGCGGACTCGCTCCGCAAGCTTCCGACTGAACGCCGGCACATCGTTGGGTTCATCGGGTTTCTCGACCAGTGGACTTCCGATGCTCAAGTCGAGCGGTTCGATGCGGTCGTTGTGTTCGATGTCCAGGATGGGGCCGAACTCCTCCCGGTGCCCCTCGAGCCACTCGATCACCGCGGTGGTATGAGGGCAGGGCTCCAGGCCGGCCGCATTCCGGAAGGCATAATGCGCGAGACGCGGGTGGACCCCGTCGAGTCGGCGGAGGGTCTCCCATCCTCCTGCTTCGCTGATCGACTGATACGGGTCTCCCGGCTTTGCCTGTGCCTGGATTGCCGAGTTGACGAGACTGACGGCCAAGCGGGTGCGGATCAGGGGGTAGAGTACCGCCAACTCATCTTCGGTGAGTGGATAGGCGGCGTGGTAACCCTCGACCACGAGTGCCGCTGCCCCGAGCGGGTCGGCCTTCCCCTGCATGGCGTAGGTGCAGGCGATGGCCAGTTCGCTCACGGTGATGGTCTCGAGAATGTCCCCGAAGTCCACCAGGCCCGAGACGGTCCGTTCGAAGGGATGGGCGAGGCCGACGATCACATTCCAGTCATTGGCATCATTGTGGACGATGCTTCGTCTGAGCGTGCCGAGCAGGGGTGCGACATCGTCGTTGAAGCGATCGAGACACGCCGTGAGCGTCCGGCGCTGGTTGGCATCTCGGATGAGATCGAGGTGGTCACGGATCCAAGACGGAGCGGTGAGGTCCCACTTCAGCTCCCGCCGTGCGGCGGGGTGCGCGAAATCATCGAGCGCCTTGTCGATCCTACCACCAACCTCGCCCAGGCTTCTCAGCAGTCGCGGAGTATGAGGGGCGACCTCGGCCATGACCCGCCCGGGGATCCAGGTCAACGCCCGCATCAGGTGATCCGTTCCATCCGCCGCCTGGACAGACACCAGTTCTTGACCAGCGTTCGTCGCCAGGGCCCGCTGCACGGCCAGGTTGGGGTCCCGTCTTGCGATGTGCTCGACCGCTCGGTGCTGGAGATCGAGTATCTCGGGTGATTCTCCCGCGCGGGAAATCTTGAGAACGCGATGACCGTCTTCTGATTCGAAGAGCGTATTCAGATCGTACTCGCCCGGAAGCATCCGGATGCTCCCGGTGAGCCCGAAATGTTCCCCTCCAAGCCGGCGCACTTCCGACTCGGTGAATACCGGTTTGTTGGACGTCACGAGGACCATGGAATTCCGGATGCTGGTTAGGACCTCGTCAAACATGGGCCTGCAATAGGTGTTTGGGGAGGGCGTCGGAGGTTGTACTAGATTACGCATCCTGCTCTAACCCTCAACGTCCTAGAGGCCCGGATGCCTTCCTCCTTGCCCCGAACAGCGGTTTTCTCGAGTGTCATCGCCCTTCTCGTTTGCGCTGCTCCTGTGGGCGCTCAGGTCCCCACGTTCCAGAGCGTCACCGGCCACGCATTCGGCGAGCGGATCACTCAGCATCACGAGATGGTGCGCTACGTCGAGACGTTGGCTGAGGTCTCGCCGAGGGTCACGGTGATCCGTCAGGGGGAGAGCTGGGAGGGCAGGGCGCTCCTGCTGGCCGTCGTGACCTCACCCGAGAACCACGCGCGACTCGAGTCGATTCGCCAGGCGTCGCTGCGTCTTGGCGATCCGCGTCGCACGAGCCAAACGGAGGCGGAAGGCCTCATC
>QKDC01000133.1 GCA_003246755.1 Gemmatimonadota bacterium
TCCCCTCGCTGTTCCTGGTGTAAGCGATGGAACGACCGTCCGGCGACCAGCGAGCGCCTCCTTCGAAGAACGAAGTGGCGACCAGTGGAGTCGGCTCCCCGCCCTCTGCGGACATGGTGTAAATGTCACCGCGGTTCATCACCAGGATTCGCGAGCCGTCCGGTGACCAGCGACCGTACTCATCACCGGGCATGGCGGTGAGTCTGGTTGCCTCACCACCCCCCATGGGAATCGTCCAGAGGTCAAAGTGCCCATCCGCATTGTTCCGAAAGAGGATCCGGGATCCGTCCGGAGACCAATCGGCCACGTACTCTTCGCCCGCCATCGTCGTCAGGGTGCGTGCACCGCTTCCGTCTATCCCCACGATTGACAGGTCGAGGACACCGCTGGATTGGGTGAGAGTGGTGTAGGCGATCTGAGTTCCATCGGGAGATAAGAGATAGCCAACCGCATCTGACGTATCCGACGTGATGGGGTGTGTACCCGACCCGTCGATATCCGCGATGAAGATGACAAAACGGCTTCCGACCAGTCGCTGGAAGACGATGCGATTCCCGTCGGGAGTAATCTGCACGTCCGAGTCTCTGTCGGTGCCGGAGGTGACACGCTGAAGCGTTTGGTTCGCGGCCGGACTGCAACCGATGATCACGATGGAGGTGAAGACGAGGACGGCCATCGTCCAACGGGTACGTGTCATGGCGTGTTTCCTGACTGAGGTTGGGGGATGGCGCCGCGGAGGCCGGCCGTGATGGCGACGGCGAGTGAATCCTGTAGCGTCAGCACGTCGGTGGAGAGTCCTTCGAAGCTGTTCGACCAGAGCGTACGGTCACCGGCGACGTCCACCAACTGGACATTGACCCGGACGCGTTCTCCCGCTCGCAGCAACGAGGTTTCCACCACCGCATCCGCGTTCAATTCTCGAGCGATCTCGGTAGTGCTCAACTGGGTCACGCGATAACGCATCACGGAGCTTCGCGGCACGATGGAGAGCCCACTGCCCTGAGCCAGACGCGTGATGATGGCGTCGAGGAGGCCATCGGCAAACAAGTCCGAGCCCTCCGCGGCGGAGATACGCTGGATCGGGAGGACGGCGAGACGCCGGATCTCCGTCACCGCCGTCTCGGCGGCTACGGCGTCGTTATTCTGGGTGAGCTTCCACACCCCGGCCGAGATTGCGATCAGGATGATGCCGAAGGCGGCGATCGCGGTGCGCCGGCCGAGGCCCGCCTTCCTGGAGACGGCCTGCACCGGGCGAGTGTATGTCGGTGTCATCCCCCCGCTGGGGGTAGCCGACGACTCGAACGCCGGGAGCAACTCTTCCGCCGTCTGGAAGCGGGCCTCGGGCTTCTTTTCCAGGCAGCGCATCACCGATCTTGCCAAGATCGGCGGAAGGTCCGATCGCATTCCAGTGATCTCCGGAGCCGGCTCCACGACGTGGGCCGACAGCACCGACTGTGCTGTGCCTGCATGGAATGGCGGCTTCCCGGTGAGCAACTCGAAGGCGAGGGCGCCGATGGAGTAGATGTCCGCCCGGTGATCGACGTTGGGGTCGCCCACCGCTTGCTCGGGGCTCATGTAGTAGGGTGTGCCGAGTGCGAGTCCAGCGGTGGTTGCCTTGTCCTGGGAGACGGCGGCATCGCTGATGGCCTTGGCCACCCCGAAATCGGTCACCAGGGCATGGCGCCCCGACAGAAGGATGTTCTCGGGCTTTATGTCTCGGTGGACGATGCCGTTCCGGTGGGCATAGGCCAGCGCATCGCAGATCTCGGCAAGGAGTTTGGCGGCATCGGAAACGGGGAGTGCTTCGTGCCGGTCGATGCGGGCCCGGAGGGACTCTCCCTCCACGTAGGGCATGACGAAGAAGAAGAATCCATCCGCCTCACCCGAATCGTGGAGCGGGAGAATATTGGGGTGCTGGAGGTTGGCGACGATTCTGATCTCGCGGAGAAAGCGGTCGCGTCCGAGGGCAGCGGCCAACTCCGCTCGAAGAACTTTGACCGCCACACTTCGCTCGTGCTTGACATCGCGCGCCAGAAAGACGGTGGCCATGCCCCCCATCCCCAACTCGCGCTCGATGTCATACTGGCCCCGAAGGGCCTCAGCCAAGCGGGCCTGCTGAACTTGATCCAATGTCGCTCCAGGGGGACGGCGAGAGTACAGCCGAATATAGCCACTCTATCGTGTCGACCAGCGTCTCGCGCCCCGGACGGGGTCGATAGTCGAGTTCTTGCTCGGCGTAGCGCGACTCCATCGACCAGTGCCGTGACGCCATTTCCACCAGACTCGGGTCGGGCAACAACCCGAATGGCTTCCCGCGCACGGTACGTCCCAACCGGTCATTCAGCATGGCGAGCGACCAGGCAAGGCGATAGGGGAGCACGACGGGGGCACGGGGGCTGGGGCGGCGCGCGTCCGTGGTGGCCCGTGCGACTTCCGCAGCTTCCGCGAAAAACTCCTGGATGGTACACATCACCCCTGGGAGGTGGTACACCGGACGCGGGCTGGGTATTTCGGCAATCCTGACCAGGGCCTGAGCCACATCTCGGATATCGGTGAAGTGCATTCCACCGGCGACGACGAACGGAAGCTTGCCACGCAGAAACCGGATCAGGGTGGCGGTCGAACGGAGGCGATGATCGCCGGGTCCGAGGAGGACGGGTGGACGAACGATCACCAGGTCGACCCCCAGCGCATCGGCCACATCCCGCGCCGCCCGCTCCGCGAGGATCTTGGAGTGGTAATACGGCCACCGACGCACCGCGGCTTCGCAATAGGGAGCGTCTTCGTCCACGCGGACTCCGGGCCGATCGAAGCACCCCACCGTCCCAGAGGTCGAGACGAACACCAGTCTGCAGCCACGTTCGGCGGCGAGTCGGACCATCGCCTTCGTCCCCTCGACGTTCACGCGGTACACTTCGTCGGCGTCGTGTCGGCTGTGACGGACCAGGGCGGCGAGATGAAAGATCCCCCCCAGGTCATCCAGTCGCGGGTCCCCCCACCAGGCCTCGGAGTCGGAAAACGACCCCACCAGCGAGTCCACTCGTTCCAAGGAGCCGGTCCAGTCGGCCGCCGACCAGGATGCTTCGCTCCTCACCAGAGCGATGATCCGGCGACTCGGAGAGGCGGTGTCGAGTGCTTGGAGGAGGTGTCGTCCCAGGAAGCCGCTCGCGCCCGTCACCAGCCAGGGGCGGGCGGGTGGCAGGTGGTTCACCCAGTGGACTCCCGACTGCCCTCGAAGAGTGTCATACGAAATTCCCGAACCAGTGGGTCGGCTGAACCGTCCTGCTCGAAGAGATGCGCGAACTGGTGCCCCATGGTGCGGGCGATCAGCGGGTCGAGGTCGGTGGGAACGGCAAGCTCGCTCTCCAGGACCCGTCCCCCGCGCGCCTCGATCTGGTCGCGGAGCCACTCGGGGTTGATGCCGTTGAGTCGATGACCGTGGAGAAAGGCTCGCAGGTGATAGGTGGTGGTGACGCTGGCACCTTTGAGCCTATCGATCACGGCGTCCCCTACGGCATGGACATCAGCGGCGGGTTCGAGCCGAATCGGGTCTCCACACGCGATGTGAATGCGCCCCAGCGCCACCTTGCCACGCCAGGCACGAAAGACCCACTTCACCAACGGACCCAGTCGCATCCTGGGTTTCGGTTCTCCGGCCAACTCCCGCGCGAAAATCGCTTCCTCCGGCACGCGATCATAGGTGAACGAGATCGGCAGGAGTGTGCACGGGGTGCCGGTGGCCTGGAGGCAGCGCAGCAGTCCGCGTTTTGGCGGTAGATACTCGCGTGAGCGACTGCGCTGTCCTTCGACGAAGAACTCGAGCGCCTTACCCTCTCCGAGGAGCGTGTGCACTCGGCGGGTCAACTCCGGGTCCTCTCGCCCCACGCCTCGTTTCAGATAGAAGGCATGGAGGAACGTGAGAACCTTCCCGAGGATCGGGATCTTCCCGAACTCGAGTGTCGCGGCGATGTAGGGGATGGGAATTCCGAGATCGGGTCGCGCGAACGCGAGGTAGGAGCAGATCACGAAGTCGAGATAGCTCCGGTGGTTCGGCACGATCGCGATGGGTGATCCTTCGGCCGCCGCTCGGCGTGCGGGTTCGAACGAGGGGAGATCGACGGTAACGCTGGCAACGGTCCACCGGAGCACCTTGGTCACCAGCCACGAACCGAAACGAATCCAGGCGTTGCCGTGGGGTTGGCGCAGCGACCATCGGGCGTCGCCACCGTGGCCGGGATGCTCCCGGCCCGCGAGCACCCATTGGGTATCGTCCCGTTTGAGGAGGTGCCGGTAGACACCCTGGCAAACCGTTCGGATGTACTCGAACTTTTCGCGGTCTCCGTTCGGAGTGAGCGACGAGCGGAAGCTGAACGAGTTGGAGGTGAAGTAGGGGAACACCCGATTGGTGTAGGTCAGTCGCGTCAAGGCTTGCCTGGCCCGTCGCCGATCGACCCTGTTCCGAAGACCCGCCACACCCAGGGTCAGGCGGTGGTGAATCAGTTCAGATAATCCGAAGCGCCAGGTCTTGGGGCCGAGGTATTTGAGGACCGGTCGTCGGTCGACCCGGTGCGTACGGAAGAAGCCGGAGATCCCGTCCCAACAGTCGATGATGCTGGGACTCGCTTCTGTGCCGGTCACAACGTGGCGGATGATGACCTCCGGCGATCCCCGTTCGTAGCAGGCCTCCAGTGTCCTGGCGGCGACCTCATCCACCGGGATCAGATCGAGGCGTGCCTCATGAGTGCCCGCGACGACCCGGAAGTACCCCAGCCCGAGTTGGATGACGAAGACCGCGAATCCGGTGGGACTATCGATCCAGCCGGGGAAGGGATACTGCCAGGAAGCAGAGATGACGCTTGGCCGGAGAATGGTCAGTGGCACCGTGCCGCATCGCTCCACCAACAGGTGCTCCGCCATCGACTTGGTGAGGGTGTACGTATTGGGGTGTCCCGTCCTGGCGAGGAGGTCTTCCGACACCGTCCCATCGAGAATCGCCTGATAGAGGGTCCCGGCGGACTCCGGCAACGGGGCCAACCGCTCTTCGATGGCCACTCCCTCGCCGGGATGCGGTGTCACGTAGGCAGTGGACGTGTAGATCAATCGCTCGAGTCGGGTGAATTCACGACTCAATTCGAGGAGGTTCAGCGTGGTGTCGATATTGCTGCGCGCGGCCTCGGCAAGCGGTCGGTCGAAGTTGACGGAGCCTGCCGCGTGGACAACGTGGGTAACCTGCTCGGCCAGTTCGGCCCGCATGGGGGCATCGACACCGAGGTCTGATTCCTCCAGATCGCTCTCGATGACCGTGACACGTTCCTGCCAGTTCGAGGGCAGTCGCGAAAAACACTCCGCGCTCGCAACGTCTCGGGCAAAGCGTTCTCTCGCCCCCCGTGAACTGCGGGGCCGGATGAGGAGATAGACGCGATCCAGCGCAAACTCGTCCCGGCGGCGCAGCATCTCCTCGAGGACGACTTTGCCGAGGAAGCCCGTGACGCCGGTCAGCAGAACGGTGCGCGAGCGCGTGCGGGGGGAGGTGGTGTCGATCATGACTTCTGTGTTGACTCGGGAGGGGGTGCAACCGCCTGATTCGCAATCCCGAAAATGTTGTCAGGGTCGACCATGCGCTTCACGCCAGCGCACCATTCGAGGGCGGTGGGAGACATGATTCTCGAGAGGAACCCCTGCCGCAGTTTTCCGATACCGTGGTGGTGTGAGAGGGAACCGCCCGAACGGAGAATCTCATCGCGAGCCGCGCGTTCCAACTCCCCGAAGACTTTCTCAGGTTGTGCTACACCCTTGTGGTAGAAGGCAAAATAGAAATACACACACACCCCGGTCTGGTACACCTGAGTCACCCGACAACTCACGAACGGCTTGCCGGGTAGGCCACGTTCACGGTACTCGTCAAAGAGTCGTCTTTTCACATTCTCACAGAGTGCCAGTGCTTCGCTCCAGGGTACCGAGGTCTCGAGCGATTCGCCGAGGACATAGTGGCGCATGACGAAGTCGCGAATATACGCGATGGCGAACGTGAGCTGATACCCGCGTTTCCCGTTTTCCGCCCCGGCCCCCATGCCCCCATGGCGACTGGCGATGCGCCGGACGGCGGCTTCCTGGTTGGCGACCTCCGCACGACTTCCCTCATAGAGCAGGGTGCACACCACCATACGGTTCGGATCGAACCCTCTGACCCGCGTGACGTAGAGCCTCTGCAGCCGGCGGACGACGGCGGCGAGTCCGGTGGTCTTGGCCTTGAGGGTCTGCCCCATCTGGAACTGCATGTTGTCGGTGAGCCGGACGCTGGCGGGTGGTGTGGCCTTCCGCGTCAGGTCGAACATGAATCCGACGCCCGCCTCAAACGTGGGGAAGAGCACCGCTCCATAGCGCTGGACCTCGGGGAGTGGGAAGATCTTGACCACGGCCCGCGTGATGATCCCAAGGGTGCCTTCGGACCCGAACACCCACCGACGAGGATCGAGTCCTGACGACTCGCGAGGAACCACGGCCGACCGGGTGAGCGCTCCCTTCGGGGTGACGACGTGGACATCGAGTACCAGGTCCTCGATGTTGCCGTACCGGTTCTTCTTCATCCCGCTCGCGTTGGTCGCGATCCAGCCACCGAGGGTCGAGAACTCCACACTGTCCGGTTCGTGACCCAGGGTGAAACCATACTCGGCGAGTTGCGTCTGGATGTGTCGTCCGACCGCACCGGCTTGAATGGAGGCCATCTGGTTGACCGGGTCGATCCAGAGGATGCGGTTCATCCGCGAGAGATCCACGCAGACCATGGGGCGCGGATCCTCAGCAGGGCATCGCAGCGCATCGGTCACGTTGGTTCCGCCTCCATACGGGATCAGGCAGGCCTCGTGACGAGTCGCGACCTCGACCAGTTGCTCGATCTGCTCTTCCGTCTCCGGAAAGACCACCAGGTCGGGAGCTCGACCGAACCCACCGTAGTGGATGGCGTAGATCTCTTCGAGTGTGTGTCCGTGCCCGTGTCGCACGCGGGTGTCGGGATCACGCGCAACGCCATCGGGGCCGAGGATCCGAGTGAGTTCGCCGACCAGGATGGTCGTGTCGCGATGGGATCCCGGGAGCGGAGCTCGGGATGAGGAATCCGGCTCATGAACGTCCCTGATGTCGAGGTCGACTTCGAGGACCCCTTTGATCCAGGGCACGAGGTCCGGCAGCTCCGCGCCGCTCAGGGGGTAACGCGAGCCCGACATCTGCACGCTGCCGTTGGGGAGCATCGTGAAGCCGGAGTCGCGGAACCCCCATGCATCGAGCCTCTCACTCTCGTCGGCGGGAGAGGGTGGGGGTCCGGGGACGATACGCTCACCTGGCGGGAGGTGGTTCACGGGCTCGGATCGCTGGTTGAGAGGGTGAATGACAAACCTATTTCGGGGGGTCCGAGGACGCCAGCGACCAAGTACCTTATGCGAGACATGACCCAAACTCCACAGCGGGGACGGAATGCCATGATCCCGGGCGAGCATTGAGGAGGACGTCCTTCCGCCTGCCTTCCGTGCTGATCGGCCAGCTACTCGTGGTCACCACGGTGGCCGTCGCGTCCGGGTGCAATCCAGGTGCCGCGGAGGCAAGGGCCCTTGGTGCTTCGTGCCGCGAGGGTGATGCCGCAGCGTGTAACGAGCTTGGCGATCGGGTTTCTCGAGGCGACCACGTGCTCCGAGACCTACCCCGGGCGGCCGAGCTCTTTCGGCGGGCGTGTGAGGGGGGAAAGGCAGAGGGTTGTGTCCGGCTGGGGCGCATGCACGAACTCGGTGAGGGGGTGGTCGCAGACCTCGCACGGGCGGCCGAACTCTACGGGGAGGCATGTGAGGGCGACGTGATGGATGGTTGCACGGCGCTCGGCCTCCTCTATCGCGATGGGAAGGGTGTCGGAACTGATGCCCGTCGGGCGCTGGACTACTTCGAACGCGCATGTGAAGGCGGTGCGATGCAAGGTTGCACCACGCTTGGAGATCTGTACCAGCGGGGCGATGGCCTCCCACCGGACCCGGTACGGGCGGCGGGCCTCTACCAGCGATCATGCGAGGGTGACGACTGGGAAGGTTGCACACGACTCGGCGCTCTCTATGCAACCGGTGTGGGAGTTGCCCTCGACCTCTCCCGTGCCTTGACCTTCTACGAGCAGGCCTGCAACGCCGAGCACATGGCTGGCTGCGTCGAGCTGGGAGCACTCTACCTCGACGGCACCGGTGTCGAGCAGGACTTCGAGCGGGCCATGGAGCTTTTCACGCAGGCCTGCAACGGGAGGAGCGGTGAGGGCTGCTACCGGGCAGGGGACATGTACCTGACCGGGACCGGGGTTGGCCGGGATCTCGGGCAAGCCGCCTGGCGGTTCCGCCGCGCATGCCGGCTTGGATATCGAGAGGCGTGTCGCCAGGAATGACGACCGCCCCTGACGCACTGCTCACCGCGACAGGACTCTCCAAGCACTATCGGGACGTCGTGGCACTCGACGACGTGAGTTTCAGCATCACCGAGGGGATCACCGGAATCCTCGGAGAAAACGGGGCCGGCAAGAGTACCGCGATCAAGATCTTTCTGGGCTTGGTTCGAGCCACCACCGGGACGGCCACCGTACTTGGGGAGCATGTTGCCAAGAACGTGCTCGTCCGTTCCCGCCTGGGGTACATGCCCGAACACGATTGCCTACCCACCAACGTGTCCGCGGCGGAGTTCCTCACCCACATGGCCGAGGTGAGTGGTCTGCCGCCGTTACAGGCGCGGACGCGAGCGGCCGACACGCTGCGGCACGCCGGCCTGTTCGAGGAACGGTACCGCGCCATGGGGGGCTACTCCACGGGGATGAAACAGCGTGTGAAACTCGCGCAGGCTCTGGTACATGATCCCACGATGGTGTTCCTGGATGAGCCCACTGCCGGGCTCGATCCAGCGGGTCGTGAGGAGATGCTCGACCTGGTGCGCAAGACGCACCGGGAATTCGGCATCAGTGTGCTCTTCTCCTCTCACCTCATGGCCGATGTCGAGCGCACCTGCGACCGGATCATCGTGCTGCAAGCCGGCCGCGTCGTGCAGTCTGGCGCGGTGGATCACTTTACCTCCGAGTCGGAAACGGTCTTCATCGAAGTCGATACCAACCTCGATCAGTTGGTTGTCGCGCTCGAGGCTCGGGGTGTCGCGGTCACCGCCGATGGGCACGGGCTGGCGGTCCAGGGCCCTGACGCGTCGGTGTACGACCTCGTCAGAGATGCCATCGTCGAGGCCAAGGCGCCGCTACGTCGCATGGCCCCCCGAAGGCGTGCCCTGACGGAACTCTTCCGCCGAGATGGCGACGATGCGGAAGATGAGGTGTCCT
>QKDC01000096.1 GCA_003246755.1 Gemmatimonadota bacterium
ATGCCCACCGCAATCCCGTTCGCGTTCTTGGGCAGCGGGAGGTTCAGCACCGCTCCCGTGGCCGGGTAGACGAACGGCTTGGGGCTGCCGCCGAACCGCCCCTTCTCCAATGCCCCCACAAAGTCTCCGGCCACATTCATTCCGTTGGCCACCCCCTGGACATATACGGAATCACTGGTCCACTGCCCGGTGCCGTTCTGCACCAACCGGTGGCGGTAAGCGTCGTGCACGTCGCTGGCCGTGACGTAGATCTGCCCGCCGGTCCGGTTCGACAGTCCACGCGAGTGACCAAACTGGAAGACATGGGGAGTCCACCCGGCAGGGGCACGGGTCCAGAGCGCTCCGTAGATGGTCGACGAACCCAGCGTCCAGATCTGAACTGTGCCCGCCACGTCACCCTGGTCGTTTATCGCCAGCGCCGTCCCCCCCGTCCAGGGACCACCGGGCGGGAGGGGCAAGGTGTCCGGGACCCCTGCCGCATCCCACACGACGGGCTGCGGAGGAATGAAGAAGTCGACCGGGTCCCACATGGTCCCCACCGCTACTCCATCGTCCCGAACCCCACTTACCTCTCCGTTTTCGGCGAGCACCTGGATGTCCCAGCCCGAGCCGTTCGGATGCCAGAGCACCGCGGCCGGCCAGATCCTGCCGCCGATGATGCCGTTGTCGCTGATGGTGTTAGCCACACTCCGGGTCACGCCCGGTAGCATCGGGAGCGGTACGGGGGCCGCCGCGCCGCCTGCGACCCAATACGCCGCGCGCTGGTCCAACTGGGAGGGGTACCCGGCTGGGTTCATGACCCCAACGGTCTGGTGCGCGGCATTGATGTCGGCCGCACCGTAGCCCGACCAGCCCGCCGCGACCGGGATAGACAGGGTCGCGTAGCTGGGACCGGCCGAACCCGGTTTGAGATTGGGCGGGATGGCGTCAGCACCCTGCGTGGGAAGTTCGCCACAGCCGCTGGCGACCAGGAGGACGACGACTCCGGATGCCAGTTTGATCAGTTGCCTTTTCATGTCGCCTCCACTGAACGGGGAACGCTCCACGCGGCTTCGTGTCGCGTGTGGTTTCCTACCTATTGGTTCCTCGGCAGGACCCCATCCAATTGCGGTTCGAGAACTCTGCGGAGGGCGTCTGAATCAGTGGAAGGTGAGGTCGAGGTACCGGGGTCGGAGAAATCTCCCCCCGACCTCACTTGAGCCTTCGACGCGCCGTCGAGTCGAAGTGGTGCTGGTGGGACCAGTCTTAGGGGGTCGAGGACCCCACCTACCTTCTCGTCGCGCGCTCGATGAAGGCCGCGATGTTATCGCGCTGGGCCCGCCGTTCGGAATCCAGCAGATACATCATGTGACCGGCCTGGTAGTACTTGAGCGTGATGTTCTTCTGCAAGTCGGGATGAATCCCCAGGTGTGAGAAGGTGTATTCCGTGGGGAAGAACGGTGTCGCCATGTCGAAATAGCCGTTCTCGACCTGCACGAGCATCTTCGGATTGGCGATCATGGTGCGCGCGAGATCATCCTGCACGTTGGGAGGCCCTCCACGCCCCCCGCCACCACCCTGGCCACCGCCTCCACCACGATTCCAGTTCCAACCTCCTCCCCGCCGCGAATTGAAGTACTCCTTGTCCTGTCCAAACTTGAGCACGGTACGGGTGTACTGGTTCACCGCCGCCGAAAAAGCCGCACCCACAGCATTGTTGAACGGATCGGTCTCCGCGTTCTCCGACATCAGGTCAAAGGTGTACCCCGTGAAACGCGCATCAATCCGCCCACTGGTCAGCCCGCGGTCACGAAGCAGCTCGATATTGAATTGACCGAGGCTCACCCGGAGGTCTGCCTGAACCAGGTACTCCTCACTCAATCCCGTGAAGTACGACATGCGACCGGCCACCGCGGCCTTCTCGGCGGAAGTGAGTTTCGAGCCCTTGAAGAGGGCTGTCGCATACTCGCCGGCCGCAAACTCACGCGCCTCATCGAGGAACGGTTCGAGCGCCGCTGGTTTCTCCTTCAGAGCGTTGTGGTACCACGCCACCGCGGCGTAGCTCGGCAGAAATCCGATATAGGCCCGATCGTCGCCGGGACGCGGGGACGTGGAGCCGATGTCGAGGATTGACGAAATCAGCACGATGCCATTCAGATGGATGCCGTAGCGCGATTGCAGAACATTCCCCACGACAGCCGAACGGAAGGTGCCGTAGCTCTCTCCCATCAAGAACTTGGGGGAATTCCACCGGTCGTTCCGCCGTAGGTAGATCGAGATGAACTGCGCGAAGGCGTTCGCATCCTCATCCACACCGTAGAAATCACGGTCGGTCCCCTTCCCCGTCACCCGGCTGAATCCCGTGCCCATGGCATCGATGAAGACGATGTCGGTCTTGTCCAACAGTGTTTCGGCATTATCGATGACGGAATAGGGCGCCGGAGGGGTGAATTCCCCATTCACTGTCTCTACACGCTTGGGACCGAACGACCCCATGTGGAGCCAGAGGGTGGAGGAGCCGGGACCGCCGTTGTAAAAGAACGACACCGGTCGAGTGCTGAGGTCGGTGACATCGCTCCGGGTATGGGCCACGGCGTACATCAGGCCGATCGGGTCACCGGCACCGTTGGCGAGCATCGTGGTGCCGGCACTGGCCTTATACGGGACGGTGACGCCCCCCACACGCACGGAGCCTTCGGTGACCGACCATTCTTCCTTCTCCGACGCCTCTGCACCGGCGGTGTTCGTGCGCGCCCCTCCCCCCGCCTGGGGGGCGGCCTGGGCGTAAAGTCCATTGGGCCGCATCTCTCGCGGGGACCATTCGATCGGGAGCAGAACGAAGAGTGCCACGGCGAGCACCCAGATGAGTCGTCGCATCACAATCTCCTCGGGATAGTTACGGGGCGACCTTGAGAGATCCAGGCAGATTCTACGCACACGGGGCGAACAAGGCAAAAGTGCCCGGTCCTCTCACCTGAATTCTTCAGGAGGTACGCCCCAGCAACTTGGCGATCGCGGCCATCGCCGGGTCACGGCCGACCACGTAGTCCTCCAGCGTGAGGGGAGCGTGAACGTCTGGGACCAGGCTTGGCACGGCGATCGGATGCCGCACCACGGAGTCGTGGCAGTCGGTGAACTCCTTGCACCCGTTCCGGTAGTCGTGCCGCTCCGTCGCGTAAAGCACCTGGTTTCCCGTCGCCGGCAGTCTCACGACGCGCCCCTCCGCCCAGAACTCGAGTCGATCACCCACCTCCTCTCCGACGATAGTCACCCGGTCGGGGGCCTCCTGTTTGAGGTAGCCAACACTCGAGATCGCGGCCGAAAAGGTCCACGGACTCGTTAACACGAAGATCCGACCCGGGACGAGTCGAGGCAGGATCGTGAAGAACCCGCGCGTCGTGTTGAGATCCCCACCCCCGTTGACCCGCATGTCGATCACGACGTTCGTCGGCTTGAGCGCCCGGAGGGAATCCATCATTGCCACGGTGAACTCCCGGATCGGACGTCCGGGAGCATCGTTGTTCTGACGGAACTCAATCACCATCGCACTGAGTTCGGGTACGACGCGCCACCGGAATGGAGTGCGGACGTCTCGATAGGCCCAGGCAACTCGGGATGTATCCATCAGCGAAACCCAATGGGAAGCGGCGCCGATAAGCGGCTCGGGATAGAGAAAACGCCTCGAGCCAGACCCGTCCCGGCTCAGCGAGGGCGGCTCCGCGGTGAGTTCCCGCTCGATGACTCGACCATTCGGCAGGTCGAAGCGGTAGTGCGCCGAACCTGCGATCGCCGTGAGCCCCAACGCGTGCATCTGCTCGGGACTTTCGAGAAAGAACGAGACGGAACGATCACGAAACGCCTGTGTCCCTCCAACCAGTGTACGTGCGGAATCCACCACTTCGGTCACCGTGTGATCGTCTACAGCCACAAGTCGTGCACCGAGGAGGTCACGGTGGGCGAGGGCCGCCCGGAGTACATAGAACCCGCCGTCGAGCGGGGTCAGCCGAACCGGGATGCGGTTGTATTTCCGGGCGCGCGTACTCGCGAACATAACAGTGTGGCCGTTGTCGGCCAGCGCGACGATCCGGGCAAGGCCGAGATCGAACTTGACTGCGCTCAACTCGGCCGCCAGGATTTCGAGACGGGCCAACTGGCGTTCGGCTTCGGCCCGGGCAGAGACACTGTATGAGTTGTCACGGGCGAAGAACTCGGTTCGGAAGACCTTGAGGTCTCCTCGACGGGACTCCGTCACGGAGTCAGGACGACTCGACTGCTGAACTGCCTTGGCGGAAGCGTGAGGCGCGAACAGCAGGAGCAGGGCGCCGAGAAGTGTCTGCCTCATCTGAACCTGTACTGCCGGAGTGATAGGTTGAATGATCTACGACGAGTTCTTGACTCGGGTTTCGCTTGGGGGCGAAGGCATTGAAGCCCTCGACCGCATCAGCGCGTCCAGGTGAAGGACACCACTTCAAAGGGAGGGACCTCCGATCGTGGAACGACGTATCTGGTTCGACCGCAGATTTGTGCTCGGCACTCCGATTGACGCTCAACCCGATCTGGTCGAGCGTCTTCGCGGTACGCCCTTGCGTCTCGAAGAAAGGGTCGCCGGCCTCCCGCTCGAGCAGGTACGGCTCCGACCCGGAGACTCCTGGTCGATTGCAGAGCACGCTGGCCATCTCGGTGACCTCGAGCGCCTCTGGTTGGGACGGATCGAGGATTTCCTGGGCGGTCTGAGCACCCTTCGGCCGGCTGATCTGGCAAACAGGGCAACGTGGGCCGCCAACCACAACGCCCGTTTGCTCGAGGACATTTTGTCAGATTTCCGACAGCGTCGACACGCGCTCGTGGAGGAACTCGAGCGGTTGAATGACACCCAGTTACAGCTCACGGCGCACCACCCGCGACTCGAGCAACCGATGACGGCCGTCGATCTCTGCTTTTTCGTCGCCGAACACGACGATCACCACCTGGCGGCGATTACGGCCCTGAGGGGCGGCGCTCTACGGAGCAAGCCTTCCTCAGAGACAGCGAATTCCTAGGTCGATGCTATTCGCCACGACCGCCATGGCCGCCAGGATCGAAAGAGCGGAATGCAGCCTGGTCAGGGAAGCCGCTCAGGCGGTCGCCCGGGCCCGCCCAGAAGCCAACGTGATGATCACGGCTGTGGCCGGAGGGGTTGCGACATACGCCGGGGAATCGTCACCCCTGAACAAGGTCGTCGGGCTCGGACTCGACGGACCGATTGACGAAGCAGAACTCGAGGCCGTCGAACGTCTTTACGCCAACCGGCGCTGTCCGGTACAGATCGAACTCTGTTCCCTGGCCAAGCCATCCGTCGGGACGATGCTCAGCGGACGCGGCTACCAACTCATGGGATTCGAGAACGTCCTTGGCTGCGCCCTGGGGAACGAGCACAACATCGCCGACCCGGTCATCTCCGACATCACCATCGAGGTCGTCACGGAGAACGACTTCGACCTGTGGATGGACACCGTCGTGACTGGCTTTGCCAGTCCAGATCTCGACGGTGCCCCTTCCCACGAGTCCTTCCCCAGAGAGGTGTTGGAGCAGGTCATGAGTGACATGGCTCGCGCTGCTGGTTTCGTCCGCTACCTGGCACGTCGGAATGGAGCACCGGCCGGCGGTGGCAGTATGCGGATCGCCGATGGGGTACTTCAACTGTGTGGCGCGGCCACCCTGCCCAATCACCGGCGCCGAGGGGTTCAGGCGGCGCTGTTGGCCCACCGGCTCGTCGATGCCGCACGCCTTGGGTGTGATCTGGCCGTGGTCACTACGCAGCCGGGCTCGACGTCACAACGGAACATGCAGCGAAACGGGTTCGATCTCCTGTACACTCGTGCGATTTTGGTGCGCAACGGCTCCCGCGTCGAGAGTGTCTAATGGAGCAACCCCAGCCACGGATCACCAATGCGCTACCTCGGGAGTCTCACCCTTCTCGTCGTTTTGGTCACTGTCCGTCCACCCTCACTGCAATCCCAGGCACCTACGAGCGTCCCGTTGAACCGGGCACTCCTGAACCCGTCGTCGCTCGATTCGCTGCTCCGCCCGGTCATGATCGACAAAATGGCCGACCGTTACGTTGCGGGTTCGGCGATCGTCGTCGTGAGCGGGGACCGGATCGCGTATCAGGGAGGCTTCGGCAGGCGCGAAGTGTTTCGCGAGGTTCCTGTCGAAGTGGATCGCACGATCTGGCGCATCGGCTCCGTCACCAAGGTCCTGACAGGCCTGGCGGTGATGCAATTGGTGGACCGTGGTCGCCTGCGACTCGATGCCGACGTCAACCAGTATCTGGGCGCGATGAAGGTACCGGGCACTTTCCCTGAGCCTGTCCAGGTGCGTCATCTCCTGACCCACACCGCTGGGTTCGATCAGCTCGGGAGCAACCGCCATGCGAGGAACGAAAGAGCCATTCGTCCACTCGGAGAGTGGCTCGCCGACAACCTCGTGCGGCTCAATCCTCCAGGCCAACTCGCGGTGTATGACACCTACGGCATCACATTGGCTGGTTACCTGATCGAGCAGGTCAGTGGATTGTCATACGAACACTACCTCCAGAAGAACATATTCGGGCCATTGAACATGCAGCACAGTGGCACTGCCGTACCCCCCGCACTCCGTGCCGACGTGGCGGTGGGGTATGAGTTTGCCGGGCACTGGGAGGCCATGCCCTGGGAGTTCATGAATACCGCGCCGGCATCCACCGTGAACGCGACGGTAACCGACATGGGGAACCTGCTGGTCATGTTGCTCAACGGTGGACGGTTCGGGGACAAGCAGGTGTTGAGTGTGGAAGCGGTTCGCGCGATGCTGACACGGCAGTTCAGCAATGACCCACAACAACCAGGATACGGGTACACCTTCTGGGAAGATTGGTCGTTCGGGATTCCAGCCTTCTCCCACGGCGGATCGATGACCGGCTTCGGTTCGTTTCTCTATCTGGTTCCCGAGCATCGACTCGGGGTGTTCATCGCCTACAACCAGGAGTCGGCGGCCCTCGCGGAGGCAGCAGTATCGCGCTTAGTGAAGGCGCTCTTTCCTGAATCAAGCCCACTCACGCTCAGACCGACGATTGCCGGAGACTCCGATCTGGCCCGGTTAGCGGGCACCTTCGCCAACGCCATCCACAATCACCAAGACCCTCTTCGAGGATGGCGTCGCAGGTCGTTCGAGGTGCAGGTGAGTGACTCGGGAGGGGTAGTATTCGAAGGAGTGGCGGCCAGGCGTGTCGGACCTCTGGCCTTTCAGCGTCCGGATGGGGTCCTCGTCACCTTTCGAGAGGACGCTCAACACCGGGTCACGTACATGTTCGTGGGCCAGACGGTGTTTGAGAGGATTCGACAGTAGCGAGGAAGCCATGGGTGGGCGAATGCAGATTGTCTTCTGGGTATCCGTGCCTCTCTGGCTCGCTGGTTGCGGATTGACCGGGCCCTGCGATCACACCCGTGGTGTCGTGCTCTACGCTACAGTGGATGACAGCGACGTAAGGCTGGTTGATCAGACCGATCCCCTCTCCATGGTGACGTTTTGGGAGCACCAGCGGGACGGGTTTCGACGCGATGCGAGTTGGTCAATCCTGTCGCCCAGGTTGCGCGGCACGGCTACACAGGTGCATTTGCACGAAGGGTCTGCCACGGTCGGTGGTGGCACCTTGTTGTATGCCTACCCGATCGAGAACGGGCGGAAGGACATTCAGGCCCCTGGTCTGCCTGGGGTCCTGATCGACCAGATCACCTCAGGATCGGTGGTTGCATACGGCGATGGCGCACCGGGATCCTGGTATGCAGGAACCATCTCGATCGAGAACCTGATGCAGAAGCTCTACCGGGGCCCGACCTACCTGGACGTCCATACGGATACTGTGCCCACGGGTGAGTTTCGCGCCCAGCTTGGCACACCACTCTTCTTCCTCCCACTCGAGGATCCCTCGCAGTGGCAACCGGTCTACTGTGACTAGGACATATCGGGCGAAAGCACACAGACCTGGTTCACAATAGGAGTCAGGTCAGGGGAGGATCATCCTCTCGAGGTCCACCGCCGTCCGAGGCAGTCCACTACTCAGCACCCTCACCCCGGTCTCCGTCACCACCACATTGTCTTCGATGAACGCGGCAATGCCCGTATCGTGATTGTAGTACCACGGCTCCACCGTGAAGACCATCCCAGGTGCGAGCCTTGCATCAGGGTCCGCCGGGTCACCCACGCTGAGGCCGATATGGTGACCGAAGAAGCTGCCGGTCTGCATATACCGTTTCTCGGCTTCCGGAATGGCAGCGTACGCCACGCGCTGCACGTCGGCGAGCGTCACCCCGGGGCGGATCGCTGCGAGCATCGCGTCAGAAACCGCGGTCACCAACTCCACCGCTTTGCGCTGATCCGGTGAGAACCGACCGCTCACCGGAAAGGTGCGGCCAATGTCGCTGACATAGGATCCGACTTCACATCCCACATCGAATGTCACGATCTCACCCGCTTCGAGCACGCGGTCTCGGCGCTCGGCGTGGCTGGCCAGCACCCGCCAGGGCCAGAGCGCGTTAGGACCCGACTTGACGATCGGGGTAAAGGGAAATCGAGCCGCCCCCTCCCGGCGGCAGGCGGCCTCGAACTGCCCAATCAGTGAGCGCTCCGTGACCCCGGGACGCACCTGCCTCACTGCGTGACGCATGGCGGTGACCGCTGCATCAACCGCTCCCTCGATCGCCGCGATCTCTGCCGGTGACTTGACCATCCGGAGCCGGGCGATCAGAGCGGACCCATCGACGAGGCCCAGATCGGGAAAACGGCCCGTGACCGCCAACCCCAATTCCACCTCGGGGGTAATTCCCTGCTCCGGAATTAACGCAGGACGTTCGTTGACAGCCCCAGCCTGATCCAACCACACCGGCCGACCGGTGTGTGCCCATGCTGCCAGGTACTCCCCAAACGACTCCGCGGAAAGCACGGAATCCATGGCTGCGAGGCGCACCACCTCGGGGTCGGTGCCGAGCGATCGTCCGGGAAAATCATTGGGCCGTGTGTCGCTTTCCCAGCGCAGATCTCGATCCGGCGCGAAGAGGAGAAGGGTACCGTGATCGCCGTCGATCCAGAGCATGGACTTGGGGAGTTCGAGTCCGGTGAAGTAGAGGAAGGTATCAGTCTGTCGAAAGGTGTCGCCGGTAGTGAGGCCAGAGGCACTTGGGACAAGGAA
>QKDC01000187.1 GCA_003246755.1 Gemmatimonadota bacterium
CTGCGCTTCATCGAGCTGGGACAAGGCGAACACTGCCTGTTTGCGTATGTCCTGATCCTGGTCTTGGTCGTCGGCGAGCGCAGTCAGCCCTTTGACCGCAGCATCCCCTGCCTCCTGACTGAGCCAGAAGACCGCCTGACGGCGAGTGGTCTTGCGTATGGACTCGGCACGCGCGATCCGAAGCAGGGCAGGCGTATTGAACGCGCTGTCGGCGAACACCGCTGCGGAAACCACATCACCGCGCACGTCGCTGGATCGTTCGGCGAGCCCCAGGAAGTACTCAGCGGCCCTGGGAGCGCTGACCGTCCCGAGATCCGTGACGTCATTGTCTTGCCGCCAGCGGCCGCCCACGTAGGTTCTGATTTCGGTGGCGACTCCATTGCGCCGTTCGATCGCCACGCGGACTGGGCCGGGTTCACAGTCGTGTTCCCACTCGCGGGAGCGGGTGCTCATATTGATGTTCCGTCCGTTGCCACACACACCATCTCGGGCGGCATAGCTCATTCGTACAGTGCCGTTTTGCACGGATGAGACGCGGTCAGCCACGGACTGACCTGCAAGGGGCATGACTCCTCCGAGAGCGAGTCCAATGCCGAGCCCAGCGGCGAGAATGTCTCTCATGGCTTCACCAAGAGTTCGGCCAGGATCTCGGCCACCCGTGGATCATCGGTCTGGCTGAGCCAGAAGATCGCCTTCTTGCGCAGGTCTTGGTTGGGCTCGCGCTTGGCGATGTCGATGAGTTTATCCATGGATGCCTTGTCCTCGCGCTGCGACAGCACAAAGATCACGTGCTCCTTGATTTCAACGTCGGAGAAGGTGCCATAGACCGAGGCGAGTTCGGCTCCCGAGGTCTCTTCTCGCTGCCCGAGCCAAAAGAGAGCCTGCTTCCGCACCTCCAGTGGCTCATTGGTATTCTTGACGATGGCCGTCAGGAAGGGGCCAACCTCCCTGGTGTCAGATTGCGCCACCGCAAACAGGATCTTCTGTCGGGTCTCAGGGTCCTGCACCCGACCATACATCGTCCGTAAGAACGCCGCGTCTTCTGGGTCATCGCTCTGCCCCAGCCAAAAGAGTGATTTCTCCCGCATCTCCGCAGACACATCGCTCCGCTCCGCATAGCGACGAAGACCTCGTCGAGCCTCGGCGCTCTCATGCTGACTCAGGGCGAAAAGCGCCTTCTCCTGGAGCTCTGGGTCGGTGCTGTTGAAGAGAATGGAGTCGAGGGCTTCGATTGCGGCAGGGCTATCCACCTGTGAAAGCCAGAACACGGCCTGCCCACGGACCTCCGGGTCCGGATCGGATCGGGCGGCCCCGAGAAGAATGGACTCGGTCTCCGAGCCCTCATGCTGCCCGACGATGAAGATGGCCTTCCTTCGGAGACAGAGAGACTCGGCATCGCGTCGGGCAAGCACTTTCGTCAAAATCGGAAGCGCTCGCTCCTCATCCATCTGCAGCAAGGCGTTGAGGGCCACGGCCTGGATGTCGTCTTCCTGATCTCGGCACTCGTCGCGTTGTCTGGCCATGGCGAGTACTCCACTGTAGGCAGCCCGCGGTGCTGGTGCGTTAGGTGGGGTAGGTGTCGCCCCTGGCATGGGGGCGGGGCCTGGCATGGGAACGGCTGGGGGTGCCGGTGGGAGCGCAGCTTGCTGAGCCTCCTTCGCGATGACCAGGGCTGCCCTTGCATCGCCGGACCGTGCCAGTGCAGAACGAATCCGAGTTTCCAACGAGCGGGCGTCACCTGAGGAGCGGGTACTTGCATCGGGGAACGACCGCTCCTGCATGGCCAACGTTTCCAAGGCCATTCTCAGCGCCTCGGCACTGCCTCGACGATAGAGTCCGTAGGACTCCCAGTAGTAGGAGTCGGGAGCATAGGCAGACTTGGGATAACGCTCCCTCAAACTCCGGAACAGGTCCACGGATTGCCAATAGTCATTCCGGTTGAGCGCCTGCCGAGCCCGCCGGTAGAGGGAATCAGCCGGATCCTGGTTGGCCCAGGCGATTGGCGGCGTCCTCGCGATGTCCCTCGCGGCGAGTGTCCCGAGTCGAAGTCCGGCGTGCCCGAGGGCGGTTCGCGCATGTGCGAGGTCATGAGACCGCAGGCGCTCAACCTCGGCCTGACGCAACGCAAGTTCACCTCGCAAGCGACTTGCCAGCACGGCTTGCCGGTCCTGGCTTGCGGCTAGAGTCGCCTCTGCCGCCTCGAGTGACGGCATGACCCGGCCTCTGAGGGCCACTTGGCCGATCATCGGGGCAGGGGCGACCAGGATGCCTAGGGCGAGCACGAGTGTATGTGTACGCATCAGCACAACTCCTAAGTGGCGATGGGACCCGCCGGGATGGCGGTTCGGATTCTGGGAAGCAGTTGGCGCTGTTCCAGTCCGTCAGTGATCAGTTCGAGTTCTTCCTTCCGGCGGCTCGCATCGAGCTGAACGATTTGGACCAGAATGAACTCGAGGTCGTTGAGGAGACCCCTGAGCTTGGGATCTGCGGTGGCTCGAGAATCGATCATCAGCCGAGTCGATACCAGGAGATCGCGGGCTTCGTGCGTGAAGTCCGCATTGCCGGTAGGGTCAGTGCGGAGGCTGGTGAGCAGGGTCTCGGTTCGTGACAAATGCTGGGTCACCGAAACGGCCAGAGCGGTATTCGTCTTCGCCACGGTCATGGGGGTCGAGGACGACGGCTGCTCGGTGGCCGGGGAAACGGAGAGTCGTCCCAGCCCGATTCCGACGGTCAGGATGGCAGCGATCCCCGTCACCCAGAACATGACCCTTCTCGTGCGAAGCAGTGGAGGGCGATGCAGGGGAATAATGTCGGATGTAGGATCGTCGACTCTCGACTGAGACCTGCGTGCAGCTTCGATACGTGCCCAGATCTCTTCTTTCGGCGTCTCCGGCGGCTGATGATACTCCTCCGCTAGGGCCTGAATGACCGCTGGTAGATCCGATTCCAGAGGGTTCTTCCTTGGAGTCACGCCCATTCTCCTTCATGGGCTGCCAACGCAGCCCGCAACTTTGCTCGGGCACGCGAGAGTTGAGCTTTCGAAGTTCCCTCGCGAATTCCGAGCGCGGTTCCAATCTCCTCGTGGGTAAATCCTTCGACATCATGCATCACGAATACCGTCCTGTACCCTGTTGGTAAGTCATCGATCGCCCTGCTCAAACGGACTTTCAGGTCGGGTTCAGCTTCTCTGACTTGAGCGGCAATCGGCTCGGCTGTTTCCAGATCCCGTTCGCGCTCCCGGAAGCGTTTCACCTTCCGCATCCCGTTGTGCACCACGGAGATGGCAATCGAGGTAATCCATGTAGACAGCGCCGCCTCTCCCCTGAAATCACCGAGCCTATCGAACACTCGGATGAAGGTCTCCTGGGTGTATTCCTCCGCGAGGGACGGGTCGTTGACCATCCTATAGGCCAAGCGGTACACCCGATCCACGTTGGCGTCGTACAGCGCCCGCTCGGCGGCTGGGTCTCCATTCAAAACCCGCTTCACCAGAGCCTCCGGGGCCGCCGACTCGCGAGCTATGGCGAGGCCTCCCATGTCACCCAGTCAGACACGGAGTAGCTAAAAAGGGTTGCACCTGACCCCCGTCGTCGGGGGCTGGACAGGCCGCCGGTCAGGTGGCATCCCGCCATTCCAGGCCCAATCGCGCCATCAGCCCGCCGATCAGTTCCAGGCCATCCCAGAGGTTTTGCAGTCTGAGGTTCTCATCCTGGCCATGCTGATTGTTGTCGTGATTGACGATAGGGACGAAAATGAGCGGGGTCTTGAGGATCTCATCGAAGTGGTAGATACCGAGGCTTCCGCCTGACGTCGGGAGTTGGACGATCGATCTTCCTAAAGCCAATTCGACGGTGCGAACCACGGCACGCGAGGCGGGGGCATCCATCGGGGTCCGGAGGGCCGGGTATCCCGAACCCCAAGAGAGCCTGGCGATGCGGGGATACCGACTCCGGGTCTGTGAGTCAGGGACCTCGCGCACAAGATGAATACCCTGCTTGACAAGGTGGGCCTCCACCAACTCACGAACCCGTTCCGGGGTTTGGTCCGGGACCAATCGAAAATCGATGTAGGCACTCGCCTCGGTCCCGATCAGGTTGGCCGACCCTGGACCCGTAAGTCCGCCCTGGAGCCCGCCTACATTCAAGGCTGGGAGCATCAATCGCTCGAGGAGGGGCGCGTTCCCGGCTTCGGTCGCCGCGAGGCCGAAATCGGTGCGCAGTTGACCGTCGATCGGGGGAGTGGCGGCCAACGCGGCGTACTCCGCCGGAGTGACGGGCCGGACGTCGTCGTAGTAGCCATCGATGGTAATGTGGCCATCGAGGTCCCGCATCGATGCAATGAGGTGGGCCAGGACGACGTTGGGATTGGGGGCCCAATTGCCGTAGTGCCCGGAATGCAATGGGCGCGTTGGGCCGAACACGGTGAGATCCAGACCGGTGATTCCACGCACACCGAAGTCCACCATGGGGGCGCGGGTTTGGTGGACCGGACCGTCCATGAAGAGCCAGGCGTCAGCGGTCAGGAGATCGCGATGAGCCGTGAGCATGGCACGGAGATGTCGCGACCCAGCCTCCTCTTCTCCCTCGAAGAAGAACTTCATGTTGATCGACGGGGCCACCCCGGCAGCGCGGAGTGCGTCCAGCGCCACGAGCATGGCGACGATTGGCGACTTATCGTCGCTCGCGGACCTCGCGTAGATCCGGGATTCAGGATCGACGCGCTCCCCGGCGCGCGGAAAGGGGATCTCGGTTCCTCCATCGAACAGGGCGGCCGTCCGCAGTATCGGAACCCACGGGGACGAGGCCCAGCGGGATGAGTCGACGGGTTGACCGTCATAGTGGGCATAGAACACGACGGTGCGCGTTGCTCCGTTGGTTCTCAATTCCCCGTACACGGCGGGTGGAGATCCCTCGACCTCGAGAAGTTGGGCCTCGATCCCGCGGGACTCCAACATCGCGACCAAGTGGGTGGCGTTCCGCCTGATATTGATGTCGTCGGCGGCATTGTTCGGAATGGCGAGGAGGGCCTCGAGCTCCTGCAAGATCTGGGATTCGTTAGCCTCCCGGTAGTTTCGGATCTGCTGCCGCAGAGTCGATGGATCCGGGACTTGGGCGAACACGGGGGTGACTGTGAGGAGCGGGATCAGAGGGCAGAAGAGGCGAGCGAGTCTCATGACGGATCCGGGTCAAGGGGGCTTGAAAATCGATCCCTCAGGATACCTCCCACCCTCGCGGTCCGCCACGCGGTAGTGACCGTGACAGGGTCGTCGTCGAGCCGTTACTCGCGCGAGGTTCTCGCTGGTTAGCTTGGCAGCATATGGTTGAACCGTCAGATCCTGTCGCCCGCTCCCTAGCCCCGAGGTTCCTCGTGCGCGTTCCGCTCCGTCGTATTATTCCGGGTCTTCTGCTGTTCCTCGTCCTCGCACCGGGCACGGCCGAAGCCCAGTCGGCGCCTAAGTGGTACGACCGACTCACCATGAACGGTGACTTCCGGATCCGTTCGGAGTCCTTCTTCCAGGAGGATGCCACCGCACGGACCAGGCTCCGGGTCCGGATGCGGATTGGGCTCACGGCCCAACTCAGCGATGGGTTCACGTTCGGTGCACGGGTTGCAACGGGAACTCCGGGTAACATCACCTCCACCAACGTGTCGCTCGGGTCGCTTGGCGAGTTGAGCCCGCGAGTCGACCGGAGCTTCCTGCGCTGGTCGCCGTCGAGTGCTGTGCAGGTCACGGCGGGGAAGTTCGGGCTGCCGGTGTGGAAGGCGACAGGAGGGATCGGTTCAGAGCTCGTGTTCGATGACGACTTCGCGCCGGAGGGCCTCCATCAAGTTGTCACCCTCTTCGAGGCGGACGAAGGTCTGGTACGTCGGTTGGCCGTCCATGGAAACCAGTGGATCATGCGCGAGGTGAGTTCTGGGAGTGATTCGTGGATGGTGGGTGCGCAGGCCGTCCTCGGGTTGGCCCTCGACGAGCGCACTGCTCTCGATCTGTCAGGGTCCTATTTCAACTTCATCAACGGTGATGTACTGGCTCAAGCGAGAAATGAGAACGGGGAGTTGCTCGTCAGCAACACGGTGGTCACCAAGAGTGGGGCGACCATCGATGGGGGCGTGTCTCTCAAGCCTTCGTCGTCGGACCCCTTCGAACGGTTTGCCAACGACTTTCGGTTGCTCGAAGGAACCGTCGGACTCACGCGTTCCGACATCATGGGGACTCGCCTCGCGGCCTATGCGACGGTGGTTCACAACGCCGGAGCCACCGCCGATAATACCGGGATCTGGACGGGGGTGAGCCTTGGTACCGCGAGTCGACCCGGGCAGTGGGCCGTTGCCCTGGCATGGGCTCGCCTGGAGCAAGAGGCGGTCCTCTCCATGCTCTCTTACAGCGACCTGGGCAAGGGAGGCACCAACGTTCAAGGTCCCATGATGGCTGTTTCGTGGAGGCCTGTGGCCTCCGTCACGGTCTCGGCGAAGGACCATGTCATCAGCGTCATTCGCCAGGTTCCCGGAGCCAATGCCAACACCCTCCACCGCATCCAGGTCGACGCAAGGGTTAGTTTCTAGGGAGACCTTACAGGGGGCAGTGGCATGTCTGGGACATCGGACAAATCCCGCGGAGTAGCCTTCGTGCTGGCGGCTCTCCTTGGATGGGCCGGGGCCCATCGGTTCTATGTGGGGAAAGTGGGGACCGGACTACTGATGCTGTTCACACTGGGTGGACTCGGTGTGTGGTATCTCTATGACGTGATCGTGATCGCCTCGGGCGGGTTTCGCGACGCGGACCACCGTCGGTTGATTCACTGGGATCCCGACGCCGGCGGCCAGTCGGCGGAAATCACCCACGAGGTTCTGGACGAACTCGACGCACTCCGGCGTGAGGTGGGCGAGTTGGCCGAACGGGTGGACTTTACGGAGCGACTACTTCTTCAATCGAACCCAGTAGAACAGCGCGATCGATGAGTCCTCGTCGTCCAGTGTCGGCGAAACGGACCGTACGGTGGCCTGGCCTTTACGTTGTCCTTGCCCTGCTCGGGTTGGGGTCCCTGGCGGCCCAATCGTCAATCCCGCCACGCCCGGTTCCCTATCCTCCGATGGAAAGCCGGGCGTTCCGTGATGCCGTGAGTGCCGGTACCAGAACCCGGACGGGTCGGCCAGGCCCTCAATATTGGCAACAGAGGGCTTCCTACGTCCTGGAGGCCAGAATCGATCCGGTGACACGTCACCTCGAAGGACGTGGGACAATCCGCTACCGCAACAACTCGCCCGACACTCTCCGCAGCGTGTGGTTCCACCTCTACCAGAATCTGTTCGCGTCCGGCGCACCGAGGAATCGCACCGTCGATGTCACTGGAGGAATGCAACTGGGAAGGGTTGTCGCCGAGGGCCATGATTTGCAGCCCAGCGTCGACGACAACTTGGGATACGAAGTGGACGGAACACGGCTGCGGGTGACGCCCCCGCGGCCATTGGTCCCGGGTGACTCGATGGAGTTCGCCTTCGAGTGGAGTTTCCGGGTACCCCCCAATGGGGCCCCGCGTGGGGGCGACGATGGAGAGGTCATGTTCCTGAGCTACTGGTACCCTCAGGCCGCTGTCTACGATGACCTCTCGGGTTGGCAAATCGACCGATATCTTGGCAACGCCGAATTCTACATGGGTTACGGTGACTATGACGTCAGCATCACCGTCCCGGCCGGGTGGTTGATCGGTGCGACCGGGATCCTGCAAAACGCAGATCGGGTCCTGAGTCCCCGCCTGCGTGAGCGACTTGCCGAAGCCCTCCAGGGCGCCACACCACTCCAGATTGTAGGAGAGACAGGCCGGGGTGCCGGCGTGGCCACGATGAACGGCAACGACGGGTTTCTGACTTGGCGATACGCCGCCAGCAACGTCCGTGACTTTGCCTTTGGTACCTCGGATCTCTACCTCTGGGACGTAACCACGGCGCAGGTTGGTCCGGCGGTGAACGGGAGGGAGCCTCCGCGTACCCAGATTCACACCTTCTACCGCCCGAGTCGAAGAGAGTGGGCCTGGGATCACTCTGCCCAATACGCCCAGCACTCGATCGAATTCCTTTCGCGTTACCTCTGGCCATACCCTTATCCGCACGCCACCGCCATCGACGGTGTCAGGTCCTGTGCCGGGATGGAGTTTCCCATGCTCACCTGTGTGGGAGGCTCGAGGGACACACTGGCCTTGTACTCGGTCATCGTGCACGAATTGGCGCACATGTGGTTCCCGATGCAGGTCGGGTCCGATGAGAAGCGTCATTCATGGCAGGACGAGGGGCTGACTCGCTACAACCAGGGGAGAGCGATGCAGGAGTTCTTTCGCGGCTACGATCGGGAAAACCTGACCCGCGAGAGTTACCTCTCGATGGCGCGTGGTGGGGAGGAAGTCGCCCTGATGCGTCATGGCGATCTGTACCCAATGGACTCCCGGGCCTTCGGGAATGCGAGCTACGACAAGATGGCAACGAATCTGGCGACTCTCCGGGGTTTGATCGGTGAACGGCGATTCCTGGAGGCATACCGGGAGTACGGGAGCCGTTGGAGCGGGAAACATCCCTCACCTTGGGACTTCTTTTACACCGTCAACGAAATCGTTGGGGAAGACCTCTGGTGGTTCTGGCGCACTTGGTGGTGGGAAACCTGGACACTGGACCAGGCCATCGAAGAGGTGCGTGTGAACCCCGGTGAGACCACAATCGTCATCGCCGACCTGGGGCTCGCGCCCATGCCGGTGCGACTCGCCATCCGTCAACTCGACGGGAGCATTCGATCCCTGGAAATACCGGTGGATGTCTGGCTTTCTGGCGCGACGCGCTACGAGTTCACACTCGCCTCTTCCAGTCCGATTGCGAGTGTCGAGATCGATCCCGACCGACTCTTCCCGGACATCGACCGACACAACAACGTTTGGAGTTCCCTGCAGCCCCAACCCTCAGCCCACTAGGCCAGTTCTCGGAGGATCGGATGGATCAGCGTGCGCATGACAAACGTATCGACTATATCGAACTGCCCGCCGCCGACGTGGCGAGGGCGAGGCAGTTCTATATCGACGTCTTTGGGTGGGAATTCACGGATTACGGTCCCGACTACACGAGGTTCAATGAGGGCCGCCTGACCGGTGGTCTGCGTCAG